>NZ_DATCTU010000091.1 GCF_036567765.1 Pseudobacteroides sp. | reverse complement strand
GCCATGCCCTTTTTTATTTGCTCTGTCGTAACAATATACTTTTTTCAAAGTTCAATAAGGTTTTTTACCTTGTTTTTTATGAATCAAACCTGAATTTTTGTTTTCAAGCCAATTACCAGTTACTTTTCGAAACTATACAATTAATTATATGTCTCTAAATTCAACAGAACATTTTAGGGGGGATCCAGGTTAGCCATATATGATAGTATAGAAAGATTTGCAATATTATTATTTGACTACTGCCCCCTTTATACTAGAATCTATCATATTACTTCCTAGTACCCGCAATAATATTCTATTGATGCACCAAATGTATTACATAGTATACATTTGACACTAGTTAACCATTATTTACACTTTTATTATAGTATAAGAAATACATTTAATGATCCATTCGACGCGATATTCTGTATTTCGACAAGTTACTCATGTTTTACAGCATCATATTAAGAGTGTTAATAAATCCAAAATTGCAGCATTTTTTTTATTTAGATGGTTATTATATTTTTAATAATAACAAAACGAAAATGAGGTTAATTATGAAGGAATGCTTTGATAATGCTCAAATTCAATCAGTCGATCAGTATGTTTACCACTATACATCTCTTCAAAAAGGATTAGAGTATATACTTGCGGATATGAAATTAAGATTATCTCCTCTTTCTGAAGTAAATGATCCTAGAGAATACCAGATATTGCACCCTTACTTTCCTGATATTGATGAATATGAAGCAGAAGAAAACCAAGAGCGTTTAAATAAGATACATGAAATACGTGATTATTTCAATAAGTTCCGGAATAACCATAAAGTTATTTGCTTTTCAAGGGATTCAGAACAATTATTTCATGTGCCTCAACCATACAAGAGAATATATAGAGGATTTAACAAGCCCACATTATGGTCTCACTATGCTGACAACCATACAGGCCTATGCCTTATATTTGACAAAGACAAACTAATTGAGTCTTTAAATAAAAATTTCGGTTCTAAAAAAGAATATACAATTTATACGCACAATCTTGTTAACTACGAAACTTTGGAAAACCATATCGAAAAGCTCGGTATAAAGTATGAAGATATTTTAAACCAAGGCCTTGAAAAGGCTTTGGATGATTTTATAAGCCGCAATCTTTCAAATTTTCTATTTACCAAAACACTAGACTGGCAGGTTGAAAATGAATTTAGAATAATGGTATATACCATTTCCAATGAAAGGTACTTGTATTTACCTGTTAATGACTCGCTATGCGGAATAGTAATGGGTGCAAGGCTGTCTTCAGTATACTGCGAGTCAATAAAACAATTCAACATTCCCTGTGCACAGCTTGAATGGAAAAACGGCCTGCCCTTTCTTAAAAATGTGCTTCCAGCAATGAGGTAATGTTGTATAAGTAGGAAAATTCATGTTATAATACTTTGGTGAATGTTGATAATTTAAAAGATTTCCGGTACAAAACCGGTGGAATTACTTTTTAATACGAAAGGATCGATATAAAGATGAAATTAGGAATTGTAGGTTTACCAAATGTGGGTAAGAGCACTTTATTTAATGCAATCACAAAGGCCGGTGCCGAGTGTGCAAACTACCCTTTTTGTACAATAGAGCCCAATGTAGGAATTGTTCCTGTGCCTGATGAAAGGCTTAAAAAATTGTCTGAAATGTATAATCCCGATAAGGTAACTCCTACAACAATTGAATTCGTTGACATTGCAGGCCTTGTTAGGGGTGCCAGCAAAGGTGAAGGCCTCGGCAACAAATTCCTTTCTCATATACGCGAAGTTGATGCAATCGTGCATGTAGTACGCTGCTTTGAAGATGGAAACATAGTTCATGTCGACGGATCAATAGGACCAAAGAGGGATATAGAAACCATAAATCTGGAATTAATTTTCGCTGACCTGGAAGTTATAGAAAGAAGGATCGATAGAACAAAAAAAATGCTGAAGTCAGGCGACAAAAAGTACTTATTAGAAATCGAGCTGTACGAAAAAGTAAAGGCAAGCCTTGAAAATGGAGTTTCAGTGAGAGCCATAAGCTTTACACCTGAAGAAAAGCAAATGATGGAAGATGTTTTTCTATTAACTTCAAAGCCTGTGCTTTATGCTGCAAATGTAGCAGAAGACAGTCTTTCCTCCATTGACTCCAATCCATTGGTAAAAGAGCTGAAAGAGTTTGCCGACACGGAAGGTGCTGAGGTTATCGTTGTAAGTGCAAAAGTTGAAGAAGAAATCGCTCAGCTTGAGGATGATGAAAAATTAGAATTTTTGAAGGAGCTCGGCATATCGGAATCAGGTCTGGACAAGCTTATTAAAGCCAGTTATAAGCTTTTAGGACTTATTTCATATTTGACTGCAGGCCAGCAGGAAGTGAGAGCCTGGACCATTGTTAAAGGTACAAAGGCTCCGCAGGCAGCAGGAAAAATACACAGCGATTTTGAAAGAGGGTTTATACGTGCAGAAGTTGTTGCCTATAAAGACCTTATGGAATGCGGCTCCTATGCTACTGCCCGTGAAAAGGGACTTGTTCGTTCAGAGGGCAAGGAATATGTTATGAACGACGGTGATGTAACACTATTCAGATTTAACGTGTAGATCTTACGTCAAAAAATCCTTATGGAATGCCCGCAGGCAATCTATAAGGATTTTTATTATGGTGTTTTCTACACCGCAATTTTTCGCGGCAACAATATAAAACTATTATTAAAGATCTAAACAGTTACCATTGTATCTTTGTGAATCATGTCCAATTCACTGTCAGTCAGTATTGCAGAAAGATCCAGAATTATTATTATCTTCTCTTCTTTAATACCAACGCACTTAATATAAGTGTTGTTAATCTTTCTTAAGACCTCTGACGGCAGTTCCAGGTTATCGCTTTTAAATTTTGTTATTTCAGAGACCTCATTTACTATATAGCCTATGTATGAATCATTAATTCTAGTTATTATTATTTTTGTCTTTTTTGTAATAGGTGTTTCACCTAGATCGAAACGTCTGTTTAGATTTACTATTGGAACAACTTTACCTCTTAAATTAATTATTCCTTCTATGAATCTGGGCATATTAGGAACCCTGCTTACTTCCTGGTGTTTGACTATTTCCTGTACCTGGGAAGAATCAGCTCCACAGGCAATTTCATTAAGTTTAAACAATACTACTTGTATATCATCCATCATTTTTTCCTCCTAATACCCCATTTTTTACAACAGAATTTGCTTAAAAACCTACAATAATTTATTTTCTCAATATAGGTTCAGCACCCCAGGTTAGAAGTCCGTTCAAGTATCCTGAGACATTATTGTTTATTGTATACTCCTGTACCTTATTCATTACTGACCAGTCATTTTCAGTATTGAATTTTACTTGTTCAGTGTTACTGATAATTACCCTGACCTCTGCATACAAGCCTGATTCAATAACATCAGATTTGCCACTGAATTTTAATTCAAGATATTTATCGGCATTATCGGATTTTTCTTTAATATCTACAAAATCTCCACTTACATTACCTTTACCAAAGCTGGCATAATCACACTTGAATATTGGCTTGGAACCGCTTTCCTGGGTGTAATAATATCTGACTTTTATATCAGATAGCCTAACAGGTTGCCTAGTTACATTAAAAATGATTATATTTGCTATAATTTCATTTTCACTGTATTCATTGAATGATTGAATCAGCAAATCGCTCTTAACAACACTTATGCCATATTCTCCAGTATCACTTTCATAATAACCCTTCACACAAACATAGTATGTTTTGTTTTGATCCAGTCTGGAAACTATGCAGAAATTGGACGTTCCGGAATCTCCTTCATCGTTCTCCTTGATTTCTTTAAAATTACCGTCATATAATATCCCGTAAGTGTCCACAACCCCTATAGTCCTTATAATATAGGTGCCGGCAGCTTTTGTAGTGAAAGCGTAATAATCTTTTTCACCTTCCTCACCTAATTGAGCACTTATATTTTGTCCGATTTTTATAGTTTTTGCCGATTTAAACACATCCTTTGACTCGGCTGCATATGCATTTCCACCAATTGATATACAGAAAATTAAAAATACTGAAGTCACCAGAATTACGCTGAATCTTTTAAAACCACTTTTAAACATTTGCAATTCCTCCTCATAGCTTAAATAGGCTTGCTTCATTTGAGAAATAATTTAAATGAATAACAAATGCAGTAGATTAATCGCTTTTACATATGGAATACAATTTATATATTTGAACATTAAAAATATTGGTAATATATAAAATTGGTTTAGATTTAAAGAAATTACGAAATGGAGGTCAAATGATATTTATAGAAAGGAAAAATAACCCTACATATTATATTATACTACAGTTATTCTAACATTTCAAGCTAATCCACATATAAAAAATCCCCCTGCAGTTAAATTGAACTGCAAGAGGGACTTATTAACAAAATACTTGCTTTTTACCACTACCATAATTCCTCAGGCGTATAAACTAAAAGACCCTCGCTTCCATCTTCGTTATATTTTGAAGTGTGACTTCTGGTAGCTTCTTCAATATGGCCAAAAGACCAATTAGATTCCGGATTGTCAGGATAAGATGGATTTACACCCTTAAGCGGACCCCTGTAAAGAGTTTGATTAACCATCTTTATGGTTTCTTCTCTGGTTATAGCTTTATCAGGTTGGAAAGTACCATCATTGTATCCATTTATAATACCGTACCTGTATATCTCTTCAACAGCATCTTCTGCCCAATGTCCTGCCAAATCTTTAAAATGTTGAACTAAAACATCATATTTTGCTTCTTTATTTACTTTAAGATAGTTTGATATGACTATAGCCAGCTCTGCTCTGGTGATTGGTTTATTGGGTCTGAAAGTGTCATCATAGTATCCCTTAAATAAACCTTTTTCACTTACCACTTCAATATAGCCAGCTGCCCAGAATTTCAGCCCTACATCTTTATAAACCTCTTTTCCTTTTACATTTCCCTTAAGGTCAAGAATTCTGGCAAATATTGCAGCTACCTCTGCCCTTGTTATAAAACCTTTAGGTTTTACATTTCCATCAGGGTATCCCATTATATATCTCCTGTGATAGTGGTCATTTTTATTTGTGTAGATCATAGTTTCAATCTTTGACTTGTCATCAGAAATGTTTATAAGTTCAATAGACTCATCTTCCGAATATATTTCTGCAAGCAAAGATACAATTGTTTCATTTATATCTAACGACGTTGCTTTAAGGCTAAAAGTAAGAGTTCCTTTTACATTACCTTTTAATGTTCCAAGTTCCCATTTAATTTCATTACCAGTTGCTTTTCCGTTACCATCTGCAGTCACAAACTGCATTTTATTAGGTATGTTTACTTTAACAAAGGCTTTTCCGACATCGTTATTCATTTTATTAAAGTATGTAATATTATATTTTACAATTTTATTTTCCTCAGTCCTCATATTTTGCGAATCAATTAGTACAGCAAGATCTGACGGCACCTTTGCTAATGCCCTCGGAACTTCTTTTGTTGGCTCTTCTCGCACTACAGTAGCAGTTGGCACTGCTGGCGTCTGCGTGCTTGTCACTATAATTACAACTGGAGGATTACTCGGTGGTGTAGTCGGTGTTGATGTTGGCGTTAGTGTTGATGTTGGTGCTGATGTTGCATCTGGCATTACAGTTACAGTAACAGTGCTTATTGCAGTTCCGCCTTTTCCATCACTCACTTCAACCTTGAAGGTGTCTGTACCTGTGTAACCTTTATTCGGTGTATAAATCCACGTACCGTTTAGGTTCACCACTACTGTTCCATTGGTCGGGTCGGTATATTTTTTGTATATGAGGATATCCTCATCATCATCTGTACCAACTACTGTGCCGGATACAGGTGTGTCTTTTGTTGTTGTAACACTATAGTCAGGTACCTCCGGTTTTGAATTCTCATCTGCAACAGGCGGAAGGTTGCCTTTAAACAGGTAGTTGTGTGCTTCAAGGTGATGGCTGCCCGGCCCATCCTTGAGAGATTTTGCTATAAAGTTCCCTTCAACATTTCCGCTTCCATTTGCAACCCAATCGGCATTTGGGGCTAACACAGATCCCTTTATTGTTATATTGTTGTTCCATAACTTTGTTCCTTCATAAAAATTCCATAGGATGTATTGTCCCAATTGAGATGTCATGTTGGCACCTTTGAAAAATATCGAATAATTCCCAAATCCAATATTATCTCCACCTATATTTATGAGAACCGTTGAATACTCAGGTACGTTGATGCTAATCTGTCCAACTTGGTTAAACGAAAGTCCATTCCCGTCAATATTGTTTCCATTAAATTTAAACACATTGAGTTTTGGGTCTGTACCCTCAAGAACAATCTGATTTCCATATATCAATTTTATGGTGCCGTTTGCTTTGTAGTTTGACCAGAATAAAGATGATTTGGATATTTGCTCCTTTGCTTTAACAAAATCAATTATATCTAATCTGATTGGCTGGTTTTTAACATTATTGGAATGGCTCATATTATATCTTATAATTTTGCTGCTACTAGATACTACAGTGTTACCGCTTGAGTTATTTGCAGCCGTTATATCTACATCCCCTCCAATTATTAAATCCGCCCTGGTGTTGGAAACAGCAAGTTTGCTTCCCACCCCGTATCCCGAAAGAGTAGCTTTTCCTCCCACTGCTACCCTGCCTTCCGAGTCTACATTATCTTGTGTTACATCCCCAAAAATAAATAAGTTAAAATCATTGGCTATTCCAAAGTTATTATTTTTATCATATGCACCTAAATAATCAGACTCCGTAGAATATGTTTTTAAGTTATCGGCAATAAATACATTGATTGTTATAAGAAAACTAAGAAGAATTGATGCGTTTCTCTTTTTATTCATTGTAATATCCCCTTTACAGTTTAATTGTATTAATGCTTGAATTGAATATACCCTACTTTTCCTATAGTTTAAATCGAATTACTGGTATATTTACCCGGTTTATAATAAAATTAACTAATTCTTTTTGAGGACAACACAAAATTCTTGCGATTTTGCAACCTTGAACATTAACAAAATCACACCATAATAAAAAGCCTGCAACTTTTAAGCTGCAGGCTTTTTGAACACGATAAGTCTAATTCAAGCCATGTATTTGATATTCTGTAATTAGATATGACAAATTAGATACTTAAGCATTTTAGTTAGGATAGTCGCTTGAAACCTTGTTAAAATATTTTGCGATAATTATAACATCCTTAAGGTTTATTGCACCATCTAAATTTATGTCCAGAACTTCCTTGTACTTGGCATCCTGAGGTGTTGAATTGAACACTTTTGAGATTTCAATAATATCGCTGATATTTATAGCATTATCCTGGATACCGTTCTTAGCCATGTCTCCGGGCCATACTGACAGTGGTGCAGCTTCTGAGCCAATCTCCACATTGGAATCAAGTGAAGGAATAGTTTTGTTTCTAGCAAGGTAATTAAGCTTGCTGATTCCTAATGTGTATCCACCTGTATTTGCTGCAACACCGGTTATTTCAAAATATCCGCTGCCATCTGTAACTGCATATTTATCAGTATTTAAAATCTCTACCTTAAAGCCGGATTTTAATTTATCAGCAACATCATTTGAGTAATCGAACCCAGGATTTATATAACCTGATATCTTGTATCCTGCGGGCTGTGAAGGAGTAACCTTTACCGGCTCGATACCGAATTTAAGAGCACCGTTTACATAGCCTGATATCTTTGTGTTTTCACCCAATCCTGTTGCAATGTTGGGGTTATATGAATAGTCATTAGTCTGGGTGAAGAAACCGCCCTGCTCTATTCTGAAAGGAATTATGTTTGTTGTTCCTCCAGGAGGAAGTATACCGGCTTCCTTTGTAAAGGATATTTCGCAGTAGGTATCAGCATTACTTACAGGATTTTGAATGGCATGGAAGGTACCTTTTACATTACTTTCTCCCACCTGTGCCCATTCACATACAAACACAGGTACCTGTGCATTATCGGATGTCATCCAGTAACGCACTTTTAAATCGGACAAGTTAATTGGAGTTTTACCTGTGTTGTCTATTTTTAGAGACGCCCTTATTGTATTGGTGCTGTCCTTTACCTCACTGCACTTGTATGATATTTTAATAGATGCATCACCGGCAGGAGTAGCATTTGGATTTTTGGTAGGCGTGGGGGTGGGCTTTAGCTTTGGAGGCTCTTCCCCAAATACCTTTTTACCGTCAAGATAAACCGGAACATATTTTGTCACTTTAAATTCATCTTTTACTGCACCCTGTCTGCTCCAGTCATTTGTCGGATCCCAGTAGTTCTGGTAATTTGCATCCTGCTTTTCTATAATTGCAAACTGGTAATCTCTATCCCCATATATATCGGATCCTGACCAATCAAATTCATAGTAATACGTGCCGGCATCATCCCATTTAAACGGCCCTGATGCTTTTACAGGGTTATCCTGCAGCGACATCTGCTCATCATATGACAGCTCGAATTTCACAGAATCAATTGATTGTCCACTTGCAATAAGCTCACTGATATTGAAGAAATATCTTGCCATCATACCTTTTTCAAAATGAGGAGGTTGACTTGATTCATTGTGAAGTTTTATTGTAACTTGAGTTCTTTCTTTATTTTCCTGCATCAATTGAATATCGCAATAATAAGGGTCAAAGGAAGGCTCCTTCGGAGGGAAATTGGGTACCGGCTTCTGCCCTTTGCCATAAAGCTTATAAAGTCCGGCTGCCGCTCCTACAAAGGCTGCGTTATAGTCTACTGCAACTTCATTATACACATAATCAGTTGTTACGTCCAAGTGATAATCGTTTTTGTCAGGACCTCCTGCAAGTGCACCCCACAATATATGTCTGTGCTGAGGAGGGTCATCCATATTGAGAGTCTTTGAACCGTGTGCAGCTCTATGATGCGGGTGCAGTACATAAGGAAGGCCTCTTTCATGGCCGTATCCTACTATATAAGAATATCCCATAGGATTTCTTCCCATAATATAGTCCATCTGACTCTTTGCCCAATCGCCAAAATCTGTTCTTTCAGGATGATATTTTTGATATACCAGTGCACATAACTGCATTGCAGTATTGTAACGAGCAGATCCCCAACCATTTAACATAGTATATCCGGCAGGTGATGTTTCAATATAGGTTTTATCATTTGGATCCTTGTGCTTTATCACGCCGCCTGACATATACTCGGTATTCCATCTTGCAAAGTAATCAAATCTTTCATGATCAGGGAATAAAGATGAAAGTTTAACGAAAGTTCCCCCCCAAACAACATCCCAACTATGTGTCCATATATTCTGCCATGTGTTGTTATTGTTATCACGAACAATCTTTTTCAGATATCCTGTATAAAGTCCGTCAGCTGATGCTGCCTCAATATCTTTTATGTAATTCATATCACTGGTACATTCATAAAGCCATGTAGCCGCCCATGAAAGTTCATCTTCATCATAAGCCGATCCGTAATATCCACCACTGTCTGCCAATCCTCTGTTTTCTTTTGCAAACTTATACATAGCTTTGGCATATTTAAGACACTTGGCAGCATACTCAGGCTCCGTATCCTTGAAATTTAAGTATGAAGTCGCCAACGCTGCTGCTGTTCCGGCACACACATCACTTCCGGGTTTTTCAGCAGTAGCAAATCTTGCCGGTCTTGTAGCTATAAGATACTTTGGATATAATTCGGGTGGTCCCCAATAGGTATGGTCTTGGTCACCATCACCTACCTGAAAGCAAAATGCAATCATATTTCCGTCTTTATCAAGGAATGAAGCTCTTAAGAACGTGTCGGTAAACAGCTTAATCAGGTCGATGATATGCTCTTCTTCCCCCAACTCCTTGTATACATCCTTGTACTCATAATAATCCCATCCAATTGTAGATGCGGTGTACGCCTGAGGAAGTCCAAACCTTACATGGTCCCCTGCGTCATGATAACCTCCGTGTACATCGATGAAACCATCACCGTCAGGATCAATAATACTGCCGTTTTTCTCCAAAAACGCCTTGCTCAGAGTGGTGTTTTTAAGAGGAATCATTTTATCCTCCAGATGACAGTCACCCCTCCACTCAATCTTTCCCCCAGTAATGTTAGGGCCGCATTTTTCTGCATCGTAAAAGTAAAGTGATTTTTGCGTTGCTTCCGCATAATTGAAATAGTCCCATTTCTCCCAACCGACTGCAGATGGCATAGGTGGTGCCGGAGTAGGTGCTGCCGATACTGTCATAGTTCCTGGAATTTGTCCAAAAACAAGACAAATGGAAAGGACCAATAGAATTACCCGACTCTTACCCAAGGTACCCCCTTGTCCAAATTTTTTTCTCATTAATTTTACCCCCTATTCTAAATAATCTATGTTAAAAGCAAACTTGCTTTTAATCTCTCTCTATATATATCATATAATAAAATTCGATTATTTTACATAATTTTAGTGTGCAAAAAGCATAAATTTTATATTAAATAACAATTGACATCCAAATTAATTCATGGTAAAATATAGAGAATATTATATATTATCTACTGTGATGAGGATGAGTAAATTATTGATTAGCATTAGCAGCGATCCGGAGTTGGTGAAAGCCCGGAAATGCAAGATAGTTGAAGTTCCCCTCTGAGTTATCGGCTGAAGGTATTATATTTGTAGGCTGGATCGGTTGTTCCTCCGTTATAGGGAAAAGTGTATCGGATATATTCCCGTACATTCAAAGTGGGCATTTTTGCCAACAAAGGTGGTACCGCGAATTCACTCTTCGTCCTTTCAAGGATGAAGAGTTTTTTAATGTCTAGGAAATTGTAGTGTATACTACACCACAATTTCTCACGACAACGACCAATGTGAACAAAATCATTTCATGATTTTGTTCATGCCTAGAAAATGATAATAAAGGGAGGTATTATTATGATTATTATAATGAATTCAAATGCAACAAAGGATCAAATTGATAATGTAGAAAGCAAACTGTCCCAATTGGGCTTTAAAACACACCCTATATTCGGAGAAGTAAAAACAGTTATTGGTGCCATTGGTGATAAAAGACTTTTAAATACCCAGGATATATCAACTATGCCTGGAGTTGAAAACATAGTACCTATTATGAAACCATATAAGCTTGCAGGCAAGGAGCTTAAGAAAGAACCTACCGTTGTTAAGGTAGGAGACGTAGAAATTGGTGGCAAAGAAGTAGTAATAATGGCTGGTCCTTGTGCCATTGAAAATGAGGAAACATATATAGAAACTGCTATAAAAGTAAAAGAATCAGGAGCAAAAATTTTAAGAGGCGGTGCCTTCAAACCTCGTACATCACCTTATGCATTCCAAGGACTAGAAGAAGACGGCCTTAAAATAATGGCCAAGGCACGAGAAATAACCGGTCTTGTTCTGGTAACTGAAGTTGTGGATACCCGTGACGTTGACCTTATTGCCTCCTATGCCGATATAATTCAGATTGGGGCACGCAATATGCAAAACTTCAAGCTTCTCCATGAAGTAGGCCTTACCCAGAAACCCATTCTACTTAAAAGAGGCCTAGCCGCAACAATTGAGGAGTGGCTTATGGCTGCAGAATATATAATGGCTGCAGGCAATAGCAATATCATTTTATGTGAAAGAGGCATTCGTACCTATGAAACATCAACCAGAAACACAGTTGATATGGGTGCCATCCCGGTTGTAAAGGAGCTTTCACACTTGCCTATAGTGGTAGACCCAAGCCATGCGACAGGCACATGGAAGTATGTAAATGCCCTATCAAAGGGTGCTGTAGCAACAGGTGCCGACGGGCTTATAATTGAGGTTCATTCAGACCCCAACAATGCATTGTGTGATGGTCCGCAATCCCTAAGACCCTCTAAATTCGATCAATTGGTTAACGAGTTAAAGCCTGTAGCTGAGGCAGTGGGAAGATCATTGTAAAATATAGTAAGATTTACTTGAGCAGCGGATTTACTTACAACAACAGATTCATTCCAGCACACCTGTTGTTGCAAGTAAATCCGCTGCTGTAATATCGAGCCTTTTACATTAGGCTCGCTCAAAAGCGGAAGTAATTTTTCATTCATGCCTTAAATATCTCCCAGTAATCTTTTCTGAATTGAGCACCAGTATAATGGAAGCTAGAATAAGCAATGTTCCCGCTGCCAGGTATATTGACGGCTTTTCCTTCAAAAACACAACGGCAATGACACTGGCAAGCACAGGCTTAATGAAAAATACCATGGATCCCTTACCAGCTCCTAAAACCGATAATCCCTTGAAATAAGTAAGGTAGGCAATACCAGTAACAAAAACAGCAAGATACATCACCTGAAGAGCCGCTGAATATTGGAACTCAAAAACACTTGTCCCCTTTATCACAAGCATTACCGGCAGCAAAAGCAAACTTCCTGCTATAAAGGAATATGAGTTCATTTTGAGGCTGCCGATCTTAACCGCCTGCTTACGGCCAAGTACGGTATATAGTCCGTAGAAAACAGCTGAAAGCAACGCAAATATTGGGCTTCTTATGTCAATTGAATCAATGTTTAGCTTATCATAAAAAACTATTACGATCCCTAAAATGCCAAAGATCAGGCCAGCCACCTTAACAGGATTGAACCTCTCCTTGTCCAAAAAATATGCAAATATGGACACAAATATGGGATTACTGCTGAATATTACGGCACATAAGGATGCTTGTGCACCTTTCATATACAAGCTTAGCTGCAAAAGGTTCATACTTACCACAACATTAATAAAGCCTACCAATGCAATTACTAAGAGCTCTTTCTTCTCGATCTTCAGATCTCTCTTATAAAGTAGAAACAAAATCAAAATTAGTCCACCCAGCAAAAAGCGTATAAAGTTAACCTGAAACGGATCGATTTTTCCAACTAGCGTTTTGCTTACAACTTCATATGTGCTAAATAGCAAAACCGTGTTTATAATACATAAATAACCGTTCTTGATTGACATTCTTTTATCTTCCCCTCACATAATGGGTAGAACACTTATATTTATTTCCCTAAGTACTCTACTTCTCCAAGCCTTCATTAAAAGTTATATATCCTTGTACAGTATTTTATATATCTTATAATTTCCCTTTACTCTTTTCAAATATTGTCTGGTTTCTTTAAATGTTATATTCTCATGAAACATGCCGCTTCCATTGTTTTGGGTATTCTTTATCCACCTTTTTACATTAGATATTCCACCGTTATATGAGGCCAGTACATACTCTTCCTTTTCATCATCAGTAGCTTCAGCATAGTTTTTGAACTGCTTCTCAAGATGACTAAGATACCAGCAGCCAATCCTTATATTCGTATCAGGATTATATAAATCATTTGTTGTGAAGCCTTCGATTTTCATCTCTTGTGCAGCCCACTTTCCGGTTTCTTCCATAATTTGCATCAAACCTATGGCTTTCTTAGGTGAAATTACAGTGCTTCTGAAATTACTCTCTGCTTTTATTACCGACAATACAAGATAAGGGTCAATTTCATATTCTGTTGAATATTTTATGACACTGTCCTTGTACTTTACAGGATATATATTTTTAGCAACTGTAATGATGCAGCTTCTAGCTACTACCACAAGCAATACCAGAAAAACAAAAAAAGCTATAATTTTTTTAATTCTACTCATAGGCTTCCTTCCAACTGTGCTATAAGACTATCAATATTTGAATCGTTTACAATTACTATATCAGCAATGCTTTTATACTCTTCGTTTGTCATCTGTGACCTGATCCTTTTCATGGCTTCATCAAATGAAAGGTTATTTCTTATCATGATCCTCTCTGCCCTCACCTTTTCATCTGCGACAACAACATAAACCTTATCAACCAAGTCTATAAATCCATGTTTTATCGGTATAGGGCATTCAATTACCAAAAGCTGAACATGACTTTCTTTTGCCTTATTTACCTCTTCATTAATCTTCTCTATAATATATTTGTGAGTTATCCCATTTAATACCTCCAGCTTATCTTTATCATCAAAAACAATACTGCCAAGCTTCTTCCTGTCAAGTTGTCCCTCAGCGTCAAGCACCTTATCTCCAAATACCCTGACTATCTCATCTAAGGCAGGATTTCCTTTTTTGACCAATCCCCTATACAAAAGATCTGCATCAATAACTTTTGCACCCTTTTTAGCAAAATAGCCTGAAACGGTGCTTTTACCACTGCCTATAGGACCTGTAACACCAATTATTTTCATTCTCCATACCCCATGGTTCCCAGACATTACAAAATCACGAAGTGATTTTGCTTCCTTGATATTGTATTCTTAGACATTAAATTAAGCGGATGTTCACAGTATAACAAACATCCGCCGGTTTTGTAACCTAAAAAATCTATTATAATATTTATAATTTCCCAGATATTAAAATAATACACCCATCATTTAACATCATACCAGCTTACACCTGATCTTACTTCCACTATAAGCGGTACTAACATGGTTGCAACAGTTTCCATGCAGCTTTTTAAAAGCTCCTCCACTTCATTTAGTTCATCCCTGTGAGTTTCAATAATAAGTTCGTCATGAACCTGCAATATCAGCCTTGATCTTAAGTTTCTATCCTTAAGTGCCTTATAAACCTTCACCATTGCAATCTTAATAATATCTGCAGCACTTCCCTGTATGGGTGTGTTCATAGCTATCCTTTCACCAAAAGATCTAATGTTAAAATTAGAAGATTTAAGCTCGGGAAGATATCTTCTTCTATTGTAAATTGTAGATACAAAGCCCATTTCCTTTCCCTGTACCACAATATCATGCATATACTGCTTGACTTTGAGATATTCACCGAGATACTCATCAATATACTTCCTGGCTTCTTTTCTGGTTATACCCAAATCCTTGGATAAGCTGAAGTCTCCAATGCCATAGACAATCCCGAAATTAACAGCCTTTGCACTTGATCTCATGAAGGGTGTTACCTGATCCTTCGGTACATTGAATACCTTTGAAGCCGTTGATGTATGAATGTCCTCGTTACTTATAAAAGCAGCTATCATATTTTCGTCACCTGTAATATGTGCCAAAACCCTCAGCTCAATTTGTGAGTAGTCTCCGTCTGAGAGAAGATAGTTCTCATCTTCAGGTACAAAGACCTTCCTTATCTTTCTTCCCATTTCCAGCTTGACCGGAATGTTCTGGAGGTTTGGTTCGGTGCTGCTTATCCTACCTGTAACCGTCACAGTCTGATTAAAGCTGGAGTGGATCCTTCCTGTTCTTGGATTCATAACCTTCAAAAGACCTTCTACATAAGTAGACTTAAGTTTTACAAGATGCCTATACTCCAGCAGCTTTGCCACTATTTCATGCATTGGTTCCAACTGCTCTAAAACCTCAACATCAGTAGAATAGCCTGTCTTGGTTTTCTTAATAACAGGCAGCTTTAATCTGTCAAATAATATAACCCCCAACTGTTTTGTGGAATTTATATTGAACTCTTCTCCCGCAAACTCATAAATGTCCTTAATTAGCTGGCTAATTCTATCTTCCATCTCAACGGAAAAGCTCTTTAGCGTCTCTATATTGACCTTAATACCCAAGTGCTCCATATTTGCAAGGACTTCTACAAGGGGCAGCTCTATTTCATAATATAACTTTAGCTGATCATTTTCATCAAGCTTTTTGTGTATCAGTTCATACAGACTGAATATGAGCTCCGAGTATAATCCTATAACAGAAGCAAGTTCATCTAGAGGCAAATCGTTTATCTGCAGTCGCTTTTTGCCCTTTCCAAGCATTTCTTCAATGGAAGGCACATCCGAGCCCATATAATCCTCTGCAAGCTCGGTGACAGTATAAGTATCCCTTGAAGGGTTAAGTATGTATGCACCTATCATGGTATCAAAGGAAAGACCATTTAAAGAAACACCCTTATTTTTTAGATAAACAATAAGGTTTTTAAGGTCGTGACCATATTTTTTTACCTCATCTGACTCAAAAACTTCCTTAAACCTATCAATAAATACGTCCTCTGTAAATTCTCCTGTAATTTGTAAATATACACTCTTATCCTTCCCCCATGATATTCCTGCACCTTTTAAATTTGAATTGAAATCATCAACTTTTTCAATAATATAATAAATAGAACACTTTTTTTCACTCAATATTTGGTTTTTTATCATATCCAAACGCCCTGTATCACTTATAGTTTCAACACTCATAAGATTTACAGGAGATTTTGCCTTTTCTTCTTTAAGGTTATATTTTTCTATGAAGCTCTTAAACTCAAGCCTTTTAAAAAGAGCAAACAGCTTTTCCCTGTCAACATCTTTTCTTTGCAGACTTTGTAAATTATCAAGCCCACACCTCTCAGGTGCGTTTCTATCAATAGTAGCAAGCCTCTTGCTTAAGAAAGCCAGCTCCTTGTTAGCTTCTAACTTTTGTTTCACACTCTTTTTTTCAACTTTATCAAGGTTTTCGTATATATTTTCAATTGTCCCCAGGTTTTTGACAAGCTCTACAGCTGTTTTTTCACCAATTCCGGGAACACCCGGAATGTTGTCGGAGGTGTCACCCATAAGCCCTTTAACATCTATAAACAGCTCAGGCGTTACCCCATACCTCTCTATCACCTTGCCGTAGTCATATTCCTCAGTTTCTGTCTTCCAGCCTTTGGTAACAGGCAGCTTGATCCTGGTCCTGTCTGTAGCCAATTGCAATGAATCTCTGTCTCCTGTCAGTATTACAACCTCAAAACCTTCCTTCTCAGCACATAGGGAAACAGTCCCGAGTATATCGTCTGCTTCAAATCCCTCATACTCAAGCCTTTTAATATTCATTGCATCAAGAACCTCTTTTATAACAGGCATCTGAACTGCTAATTCCTGCGGCATTCCCTTTCGGTTTGCCTTGTAACCGTCAAACTCCTTGTGCCTGAACGTAGGCCCCTTCAGATCGAATGCAACACATAAATAACCTGGGTTCTCCTCGTCCAGGTATTTGTTCATTATATTTATAAACCCAAACACAGCATTTGTGTATAAGCCGTCACTGGTAGCAAGGATTTCCTTTCCTTGAAGCCCATAAAATGCCCTGTTCAATATGCTGTTACCATCAATCAACATCAATTTTTTGTTTGTCATATTATTCTCCGTTAATATTTATTACGTGAAAATCTCCATTTATCGTGAGAGTCAACCTATCTCCCATACAGTATGTATTGATTATGTTTTCTTCAGGTATGCTTATTTCAATCCCCATATCCTCAGATAATAAAACTGCGTTTCCATTCTCAATTCTATCAACCACTGCACTTATTTCCATTAATTAAATCTCCTCCGCAAGCTATTAAGGAACCAAATATTTATCTATATTTAAAGTGATAAATCTACTAAATAGCCATATAATATTTTACACAAAAAAATTACAGCGGTAAACAGCTGTAATTAATTATTTTCAAAAAATCAAAAAATATTACATTATCTTTTTTGTAATCTTATTGTAACCGTCACATATTGGGAGTTCTTATTTATCTCTTCAAGTTCTCTATTAAGACCGTTCTTATTTTCAACCAGTGTATTGTGCTCGGCTGAATTATTCCAAAAAGTGGTATTTGCATTACTTTGAATTTGTTTGTCGATTTCTGCGATCTCTTTTTCTATCTCAGCTTTCCTCTTGGTATTATCGGTATTTATAACACCATTTGATTTTACATTTGAAGCTCCAAATGTCTCATTTAGCTTTTGCAAAAATGTACTATAGTTATTTCCCGGAATTCTGAAGTTAAGTACTGCCACGGTGTTATTGGACTCAGCTGTAAAAACATCTGAAGATGCTTCTGAAGCTTTGGAAGATATGGCTTTCAAATCATCAGTATTCATGCTGGTTGATGCATTAACTAATACATGTTCCTCCCCGCCTAAAGACGCTGCTATTTTTTTCAGAGTCTCACTTTTGGCCTCAGGATCGGATGCACTTATTGTAAAATCAGCTGCACTTGATCTGCTGTCATCAAATAACACTGCTATAACGTCAGATTTAGGCTCAGAAGATGCTCTGGCTTTGGGTGTAGCGATATCGCCATATTTTTTCCCAAATGCCAATTCACCGTTTCCAACACTGGCTGTCTGTTTGTCTGCAGGATCGTATTTTGGGTTTGACGATTTTTCACTAAATGTAATTACAGGTGCATCAGCCATGCCTGCAATTATCTTTTGATCCTGCGTCCCTCCTGTTGAATTTTCCTTTGTATTATCTTGTGTTAACTCTTTACTAAACCTTGAGTAAACTCTTTTGTCACCATCAGCGAGATTGAATTTTTCTATTTCGCCATTTTCTTTAGCCTCATTCCCATTACTGTCATACGATTGTATCGAAGAAACATTTGGTACAGTATCATTGGTTGATACAAAACTATTCTTATAAACCACCCATATTGAAAATATAATCAGTAGCCCTGCCGCCGAAGCAAAAACATGGGAATATCTTGATAAAACCACCGACACAAAACTTTCCTTTTTGGTTTGTTCCCTTAGCAGCTTTTCATGAAGTTCGTCCTTGAAATTTGAAGGCAGGTCTTCCTCTGGAGTGTCATTTAGCATGGCTATGACGCTATTCACGTCTTCCAGCTCATTCCTGCAAGTTTCACAGGACCTAATGTGTTCCTCAAACTCAGAAAGCAGATCGCCTTTTAATTCGCCATCAATATATAACGATATAAGTTCTCTGATATCTTCACATTTTTTCATCTCCAGCCCTCCTTTCAATATCTTTGACGAAATTATCCGAAAAAAGTTCCTTTTCTTTAAGAAGTAATTCTTTAAGCTGTAATCTCGCCCTGTTTATCCTGGATTTTACCGTTCCCACAGGAGTTTTAACAATTTCAGAGATTTCTTCATAGCTAAATCCCTGAATATCCCTTAAAATAATTATCAGCTTATACTTCTCAGACAACTTGTCTATGGCATTTTTAACTGCACTTTTTATTGTCTTCTGCTCCATAACGACATCAGGCGTAGGTTTATCATCCTCTACCTGTATTATATAATCGCCATTTTCCTTGTGATACTCTTCATCAAGGGACATAACCCATTTTCTTTTGCGTTTTCTGAGCTCATCAAGACACACATTGGTTGCTATCCTGTAAATCCAGGTGGAGATCTGGGATTCACCTTTAAAGCTGCCAATTGATTTGTAAATTCTGATAAAAACTTCTTGGGTAACTTCACTGGCATCATCATAGTTACCCAAAAGCCTAAGTGCAATATTAAATACCTTTTTTTGATACTTTTCCATTAGCATTTCAAAAGCTTCAATATCTCCCTTTTTAGATAATCCAAGGAGATATTTTTCATTTTCGCTCAAGCTTGCACCCCCTCAATCGGGAATTTATTTATTAGATTTAATTCATTTTTCAATTTTCAAGCTTTTTCTCATTCTTAATCTTACATTCTCACTGATAAAATATCAATATTAAAAAAATGTTTTTTGATGCCTAGGTTGCAAAATCACTCCGTGATCCTGTTCAACAGCCTGGAATTTATCCTGTAAAAATTCATTATGTATGGTATAATGCAAAAAAGAGAACAAAAATATATCGTATAATTCTGCAAAATTATTTAGTGGAGGTTTTTATGGAAAGATTTGATAATATCAGTGTGGTTAAAAAGGCAAACGTTTATTTTGGTGGGAAAGTTACAAGCAGAACTGTTATATTTGAAGATGGTGAGAAGAAAACTTTAGGAATTATGCTGCCTGGAGATTATGAGTTCGGTACTGCAGCAAAAGAAATTATGGAGATTTTAGGTGGATCCATGGATGTCTTGCTTCCCGGAAGCAGTGAATGGATTACAGTGAATGAAGGTCAATCCTTTGAGGTTCCTGCAAACTCAAAATTCAAACTTAAGGTTAAGGAACTTGCCGATTACTGCTGCTCATACATAAACGAATAGAATTGCCATAAGGCTGCCCGGGCAGGCAGCCTTATCTTATTAATATAACAAACTTTAAAAGAAGTTTTTAAAGCACTTTTATACGAGCACAGGCTGAATCTGTTTTCCCTTAAGTGCTTCTATAATTGTAGGTATTATAAGATCGTTTTTTGATATTAAGGAGTTAGGTTTATCTGTTGGGCTATCCTGCCCAAATGGAACAACAAAAATATTTTTTGTATTCAGTATTTTTCCAAGATTTTGAGCATTAGCTCCCAATCCGTCATTGGTTGAAATAGCAATAACAACCGGTTTTTGATTCCTCAGATGGGCTTTGAATGCCATTGTAACCGATGTGTCTGTAATTGCATTCGAAATTTTTGCAAGAGTATTCCCTGTAGGGAATACTCTTTAAGTGATAATATAAAAAATATTGGGAACGCTGTTATACCTAATATTTATAATGTTTCAACCCAGAATTTTATTCAGCTGATACAATCTATTGAATTTTTTCTCCAAAGTACCTGGCGATAAAAACGACATCAGCCATATTTATAGTGCCGTCCCTGTCAAAGTCACAGTTTAAGTCATAATTAGCATCGCTGTTGACAGCTCCAAATGATAGAGCAAGCCTAATTATATCCATCATGTTAATATTGCCATCACTATTTAAATCGCATATGCCTATCTTTGCCGCATTCATTAAAGAAATTTGACTTGGTATTTTCCATATATCATTTTCTAAGCCCGGATAACTGTAAGCAAAATTATAATCAAGTCCATAAGTGAGTATGGAGCCATCTTCCTTCAAGAATGTAATTTTATTAGAATAGATGCTAACAGCCTTAACATTCTCTGTACTATCAATAATATCTTTATATGTACCTGAGTTTAATCCCACTAATGTTCCATCTTCCTTTACAGCAATTGCTAGCAATCCGACTTTATTAGTAGAAATAGACTTAACATTTTCCCAATTTGATGGCAAATTCAATGGTGTATTGTACATGTCCCACCCCACAACAGTGCCATCTTCTTTTAATGCAAGGGTATATCCGAGGCCTGCTGATACAGATTTAACTTTACCCATATTTTCATGAATCAATTCTTTCTTGTCAATCCTATCTAGCAAATCTATAACAGTGCCATCATTTTTTAAAATGGTTATATGAGAATCAGAAGCAGAGATAGCAGCGACATTATTTAATCCTTCAGGCACTTTATATTTATAACCGAATTCACCATAAACCTTAACTGTACCATCGTTATTTAATACTGCCATATAGTATTCTGTTGCAGCCACTGCTTTAATATTACTTAAAGAACCTGGGACATCATTATGGGGAATACCTACAATTTTAAGGTTATCATTAGTATCTATAAGTGCACAATAATAATAAGCTGCATAAATAGCTCTAATATTCTTGTTATATGGTATTATACCATCGGTATATGCACCAAAACACATAGGATCACCATAGCCGATAACGCTATTCCTGCTGGTTAGGGCTATACAATGCTGGTTTCCTGCTGCTACAGCAATATAATTAGCGGGAATGTTACACTGATTTTGTGAATTATCTCCTGCTGCCACCAATTTGCCATCTTCCTCTAAAATCAGGCAATGATCATATCCTATTGCAATTGCAATTGGGTTAGTGCACTCTGAATAAATCTGCCTTTCCTTGTATCCAAGCACAGTATCTCCACCACCAAATTCACATAGGGTGCCATCATTAGTAATTGCCACAAGCTTGCCTCTAAAAGCTGTAATATAATTAAATCTTGTATAGTCACTAATATTATTAGCTTTGTTGTTTATTCTTCCTACAACTGTCAATTTACCGGTTTCACTTAATATTGCTGTAAAACAGTCTCCAGTTGCTATTGACTTGACATCACCAATATTATCAGGTATATTGCATTCTCCATAATTGTTACTTCCCCAGGCTAAAATAGTGCCGTCTTCTTTTAATGCCAGTGAGTGATAATCTCCAGCAGCAATATCCTTAATTCCTGCTAATCCTTCTGGGAGCTTATATGCACCTATATCAGCTATATATGCATTACTTCCCCAGCTTACAACAGTACCATCCTCTTTCAATGCCAAAGTGTATTCCATCCCTGTGTCGATTGCCTTAACACCCTTTAGTCCAACAGGGACATTGCAGAAGCTAGGACCTCCCCAAACCCTTACAGTACCATCTTCCAATAGCACTACAGTATGGTAAAACCCGGCAGATATAGCTTTAGCCTTTATTCCTACAGGAATATTACTTTTACTGTCATTATTATATCCCCAGGCCAGAACTGTGCCATTCTCAGTTAGTGCAACTGAGTTTTTGTACCCTGCATCAACAGCTTTATATTTAAATTCGGTTACATCAGCTTCTTGGGTATTTTCCAAAGCCCAAGTACTATTTGGTAGCTGAATTAATACTGCCAACATTAAGGTCAATACTAATAACATTCTTTTCATTTTGTTTCCCCCTTCAACTCAAACTGTATGCTTTCACCACATTTGTATTATTTATAACTATTAAGTAAGATATTTTATTAATTATACACTATACAGAATATTCCTGTCATTATTAATATACATGAAAATGTAAAGAGGTATACTTCTGGTGGAATTCGGAATTTGATAGTATAACAAAACCCTCATTAATTGCACCTGCTCACACCTTGTGTTATACTTTAAACACAAAATATTTAATTTGGAGGTTAAGATTTATCATGTTGGCAAAAAAGATTACCGGAATCATCATAATGCTGCTTCTTGCCCTGAGCAGCCTAAATGTATTTGGACTTACACCCGAATTGGAAAACGAACTAAAAGACTCAGTTGTGTTATTTGCAAACAGCAATATGGCATATGCAAACAACACAGATACATATATTGATTCACTCAATAAGGAAGTTAAAGCACTTGTTATAAACGGGAGAACACTTATCCCCTTAAGGTTTATTTCTGAGAATTTTGGCGCAAAGGTAAGCTTTGACAGTAAGTCCAAAACAGCTACAATTAATTTTAACAGCAGCAGTGTGAAATTCACATCAAATAACAAAATAATGTTCATTGACAATAACAAAATTGCATTGGACGAGCCTGCTCAAATAATAAATGACAGAATGCTTGTTCCCTTAAGGGCTTTGGCAGAAAATGCCCTTGGTAAACAGGTATTTTACGATAAGGGTATCATTGTTATCAGCAATTCAAAGAAGAATCTGGAACCTAAAAAACTTGAGGAACTTACTGCAAAGTTTCACGCTTCCTCTTCCCCGTTTAGTTACCAGCTATCAAAACCAATTAAAGGCGATATGGTTGCTGTAATGAAAACCAACTACGGCGATATAAAGATAAAGCTTTTCAGTGAAGATGCTCCCCTTACTGTAGAAAATTTTGTTACACATGCAAATAAAGGTTATTACGACAACCTTATTTTTCACAGGGTTATAAACGATTTTATGATCCAGGGCGGAGACCCTCAAGGGACAGGTATGGGCGGTGAGAGTATCTGGGGTGAGCCCTTTAAAGATGAGTTTAGCAATAAGCTTTACAATATCCGAGGTGCACTTTCCATGGCAAACAGAGGCCCTAATACCAACGGCAGCCAGTTTTTCATAGTGCAGAATCCTGTCATAGATGATGAGTTGAAAGAACACTTAAAATTAACAGGAATAGATGATAAGCTTATTGATTCATATTCAAAAGTTGGCGGTACACCGTGGCTTGACGGTAAGCACTCAGTTTTTGGCCAGGTGTATGAAGGGCTTGATGTAGTAGATAAGATAGCAACTGTAAAAGTGGGAAATAACAATAAGCCTGTGGAAGATGTAAAAATCATCTCAATAAAGGCTTATAAACTTGGGTATGAAAAGAATGGGTGACAAATTTATAAACAGAAAATACTAAACTATATTTTTCTTTAGGAGGTTATTTTTTATTATGCCAAAACTTGATTTTATCAAAAATATAATGATGATTTATGGCGGGAAAGTGGTTGCAGCAATAGCAACACTCATCATTGGACTCTGGCTGATCGGTCTTTTGACAAAGTCTACGGAAAGAATACTTAAAAAAAGCATTAAAGATGTGACCTTAAACAGTTTTTTGAAATCTGTGATAGGTATACTGTTAAAGATAGTTCTTTTTATCAGTATTATTTCAATAATGGGAATACAAATTGCTTCCTTTATTGCTGTTCTTGGTGCAGCAGGCCTTGCAATAGGTTTTGCACTACAGGGGAATTTGGCAAACCTTGCATCGGGAGTTCTTATTCTATTTTTCAAACCGTTTAAAGTTGGAGAAGTGCTAGAGTTTAAAGGGGTTATTGCAGAAGTTAAGGAAATTCAAATTATGCATACGGTTGGCTTTACAGAGGACGGTACAAAGGTAATTATTCCTAACAGCATGCTTTCAACTGCAAATCTTGTTGTTTCTCAAAAAAAGAAATAACAAACCACCTATTAACAAGAACAATTTGTATTTAAAAGGAGAAGTTATATGAACTTTTTAGATAAGTATTTGAATTCCGATTTTATATTCAGTTTGATTGTTTCTATCGGAAGTAAGATTTTATTTGGGGCTGCTGTATTAATTGTGGGATTATATCTCATTAAAATATTAGTAAATGCAGCAAAAAAATTGCTTAAAAAAGCATACAATGATGATACATTAGTTTCGTTCCTTTCTTCGCTTCTAGGCATTTCATTAAAACTGCTGCTGGCAATATCGGTTTTATCGTTAATAGGAATAGAAATGACTTCCTTTATTGCATTATTTGGAGCGGCAGGTTTGGCTATCGGGCTTGCATTCCAAGGTACTTTGGCAAATTTTGCAGCAGGGGTGCTTATACTGATATTCAGGCCTTTTAATGTTGGAGACCGGGTTAAATCTCAGGACTTGGCGGGCAAGGTAAAAGAGATTCAGGTTCTCTTCACTATCCTTGAAACCGATGACAATAAAAGAGTAGTTATGCCAAACAGCGGTATATATAGCAGCATTATTTTTGTAAATGCTTCAAAATAATGCTTGACATTACTGCCAGTTAAAAAAGCCTGTTCTTTGCATATTTGAAAGGACAGGCTTTAGGTATTATCCATGAAGTGGAAATTGCAACTCAATGCTATCAATTTTTTTTTCTTCGTCCAGCTTTATTGACTTTATTAGATACTGCAAAAATTCCTTTTTGTCTTCCCATGAAATATATCCAATAATTCTGTCAAAGGATTTTAGATATTCTTCTATTTCTTCCCTTGAAATAGCTGGTATCCAATCATCACTTGCATCCTCCAGTTCAATTTTCCTACTGCTTAATCTTTCCATCTGGATTTGTATTTCTTCAATTCTATGGGTAAATAGTACCGGATTAATTTTATCATTTTCAAAAAGCTTAAAGTATTTATTTTTTAAACTCACCAACCTGCCCAGCTCAATATTGATCTTCTCTAATGCTTTATTATTGATTTGAGTGTCATCACCAGCCCTTCTTTCAATTTCCTTTACTGCCATATTTACAATCATTGGGTTTCTTACTATTTCCCCCACCCTTTTAAAAATTTCTCCTTCTATCTGCTCTGCATTTATTAAATTGGAAGTACATGCAGCAGTTCCCTGCCTATGATATTTGCCACATTTGTAATACCTGTATTCCCTGCCATGAGTCTTACTGAGGCTTCCTATCATATTGGACCCGCACTTTCTGCACTTTAGTAATCCTGCTAAAATATGTACCTTATTTGCATTTGACCTTATCCTTATGCGATTTTTTACTTTTTCTTGAGCATGACTAAAAATTTCTTCAGAAATAATGGGCTCATGGATTCCTCTCACCTCGTAATATTCGTTTCCACATCTTAGCTGGTGCCTCACAAGGCCCTTATATACTGGATTGGTAAGTATTCTTCTTATATAATCATGGCCAAAAAGCCCCTTTCGTTTTGTTTGGTAACCTTCCTTGTTCAATGTGTCTGCGATTTTTCTGAAACCCATATTCTCTTCAATATACATTTTGTAAATCTGCTTTACCAATTCAGCTTCACTCTCATTAATTATAATTTTCTTATCAATATTGTCATATCCTAAGACATGATTCCCTGTCCATTTACCTTCCTTAGCCCTTTGTCTCAATCCAAGCCTGACATTTTCGATAATAGTATTCCGCTCAAATTCCGCAATACTTCCCAATATCTGGAGAGTCATCCTACCCACTGGCGTTGATGTATCAAACTTTTCAGAATAGCTTATAAATGAAATACCCTTACTTTCAAATCTGTCAACTAATATCATCAGGTCCTTCAAGCTTCTGGAAAGCCTGCTAATCTTCCACACAATGACAAAATTAAAGCAACCCTTATCTGTATCATCCAAAAGCTCAGCCAAGCCGGGTCTCTCTCCTATAGTTTTTCCGGATATACCCAAGTCTCTATATGCCTTAAAAATTTCTATGTTATAGAGTTTACAGTATTGAGTCAAGACTTCAGTTTGTGCCTGTATTGAGTATCCCTCTTTTGCCTGCTCCTCTGTACTGACACGTACATATAAAGCCGCTGACTGTTTTGTTTCTGATTTCATAATACCCTGCCTTTCTTTTGAATCTGCTGCGGATCTTATAATAATATCCGGTCATTGGACATTCATATATTTTAATATACTTAAGTGACGGTTATTAAAAAGGAATATATAATCATGAATACTGTTCAAAAACAAGCTTTAAAAAGGTTTATCAGGCATCTTTCGGATATAATTATTAAAGTCCATAAAGAAACCAAAGGTAAATATCCAAATAAATAAAACTCCTCTTAATAAAAATCTATGATATTATTAAGAAAATATTATCGCTTTCCAAATATTAAGAGCCTGACCCCTGCTTAAACATGGGATCAGGCTCTAACTACTTTAATTACTATTTCTTCTTGTCGTGAGTTTTATAGCTTGCACACAATGTTTCATCATAAGGTGCACCGCTGTCTGACTTTGCAGCAGCACTAACCTGAATTGCATCTAATGTACAAAGGTTTTCCTTGTATTCATTAAAGATACAGCTTCCTACAGAACAAAGTATTTTCTGACAGCTTGCCATATTAACTCCTCCTCCGATTTTTAATTAAATCATCTGAATAAATACATTGTAAAAGTAAAATACTTTCACAATGATATTTTATGTAGTTTTAAAATAAATACTTGAGGAATTTTACTCAATTTGTGTGATTCTTAACCATAAATGTTTTCCATTAATTTGTTAAATCCCATAATCTTTTGAAGTTTTGCCGAAATGCTTTGCTATTAAGATGACATCAGCAATATTGATTTTGCCGTCCTGGTTAAGGTCTACCTTTTGGCTGTAATTCTGATCGTTTTGGGTTTCGTTATATGCCTTTGCGACTTCAATAACATCCAACATATTTATGGCACCATCCTGGATATTATTGACCTCAACATCCCCCACCCACATATCTATAGGGCTTTTTACGGTAATATTTGAATTGATCCTGCCTAAGCTTAAATCTCTCGTCAGGAACGAAGGTTTGGTTATTATAAGTTCACTGTTGGTACCTTCAGGTATGCCATCAATTTTGAAATTTCCATTGCTGTCCGTATTTGCTGAAAACTGAGTCCCTGATATTCTCACTGTAAATCCTTTGTTAAGAGCATCATTTTTAACATCAACATCCGGCTTTATAGCTCCTGAGATAAAAAATTTGTTCACTATTGATGGAGTTGGCGAAGGAGTTGGTGTTGGTGTCACCGTTGTTGTATTGTTCCTGATCGGAAACTGATTGGTGCCGGATACTGTTGTCTCACTGCCTGTAAAGGGTATATTTTTATCGATTATTTCCTGTCCATAGATATCTGTTACCCTAAAGGTATACGGGCCTGGTCCCATCTGCGTACTTTCGAAATAATTATAATTTTTGCGGGGAAGCTCAATAAATTTACCGCTTTGATCCATATACTCAAGCTTGTTAATGGGGTATCTGTGGTTTCTTACCTGAACACCCATCCAGTATTGTGAACTTCCTTCCTTATACTTGTATTGCACCGGGCCATCGGTATTTAGGGGTATTATCCTCCAGGATACAGGCACCTTTCCGTCTATAGGGTTGGCTACATGGGGAAATGCATCGATATTAAGGTCCAGATCACCTTTTTGCCCCTCAGGTAAGAGGTCAGTAACCAGAACATTGATTTTTCCCAGAGGCCCTGTAACTTCAAGGTATGCCCCGCTCATCTGGGCAGTGTTGTAGTCAAAGATATTAAGTGCTGTAACAAAATAATCCTTGGAAACTGGATCGAGCATGGCACATCCACCCTCATAGCCTCCTCCGTAGTATGTTGCATAGCCATAATGAACATCACCTGCTACAGTTCCAGGTGCTCCTTCTGCCTCAACAGTTGAATACTGTGTAATCAAATTACACAACAACACAAAAATCATCAAAAGAGCTTTTCTTTTCATATGTACCCCTCCAAACCAAATATAACATACACAAAGACAAATGTATTAGTTTGATCACTTTTTATATATCAATACAATTTTATCATTTATTTGCAGTGTAGAACACACCACAATTTTCCAGACACAAAAAAGTCTCCTCTTAAGTCTTGAAACCAAAGAGGAGATCGTTTTATATTTGAAATTAGCTTTATTATTTCTTCATCGCCTTATATGCAGCCCTTGTTTCATCAATTACTTCCTGTCCTCCTGCTTTTAAGTACTGGCTTACAAGGGAATCATAAGTTTGGTCAAATTCGCTTGGTTTACATGTTATGGATTTTATGAATATTTCTACATCCTTTTCCGCCAACACTTTGCTGTATTTGGCTTTTGATTCTATTGCCCTGTCCAGATGAGGCAGAAACGTTGCATCATTCATTGCAGCACTATAAGCTTGTTTATAAAGCTCTTCATATCCCGGATAACCATAGGAAGCAGCTTCCACGTTCCTTTCTTCACTTCCGAATTCCTTGCCATTAACAATAATCGACAAATCTATAAAGTTTGCTTTTTTATCATCTGCAAGCTTGTCGTTTGGAACTACGTTTACAGGTATTCCATCCTTCTCATCCAGATAGTGGGTTCCCTTTTCTCCATTTTGCAAATAGAATAATACTTCAGGATCAGACATCCACTCAAGATATTTTATCGCTTCAACAGCTCTTTGGCTTGTTTTTGGAACTATTATAAATAAGCCGTTAGGATTAAATTTCATTTTCAAGTGTTTGCCTTCTTTATTTACAAAGGGATCAATGGGAACATACTGACCATCGGGAGCAACAGTTTTAAGTTTATCTGATAAATTTCCTGACCTGTAGGCCAAATCGAAAGTATGTATAAATGCACCTGCCAAACCTTGTGTTATATTGTCATCATTCTGTTTTCCATTATCTATTGCAAACTTTGGATCTATAAGTCCTTCATTATTCATTTTATTTAAAAATCTCATGCCTTCCTTAAATCCGGGCACCACCCAGTTGGGCAAACTGAAAGTATCTTCATCCGATATTTTTTCCTTAAATGAATCTACTAAAGGATGCACTCCCCAGAAAATATTGTTGGGATCTACGGCAAATGTAAATGGTATCACTTTGCCCCCGAGTTTACCTGGATCTTTTTCCTTAAAGGCCTTCATTGTATTATAGAAGTCCTGCGTCGTTTTCGGTACAGGTAAGCCAAGCTTGTCCAGCCAGTCTTTTCTTATAAAAGTTGATTCAGCCGCTACCATTACTCTCTTTGCTGGGACAGCATATTGTACATTGTCCCACCTTCCGAAGTTAAGTAAATCTCCACCAAGGAATTTCTTTAAGTTAGGTGCATTCTTATCAACAAGCTCTGTCAAATCTGTGAGTCCTCCATTTTTAGCGAAGTCCACAACTACATCGCCATTGTAAGTAAAACATATATCAGGAGCCTGGTTTGAAGCCATAAGCACCTTAAGCTTGTCAACTTCCTGAGACCTGGGTATGGGCACAAATGTTACTTTTATATTATTGGGATTACCGAACTTCTCCTGAATCCATCTGGTTTGGAAATTATTCTCTGCAACATAACCTGCAGTCCCCCTGTCAAAAACAGCAACCTTTAGCTCAACTTGTGGTCCGTTATTTTTTAAATCACTTTGCTGGGACAATTCTCCATTATTGGCTTTTCCAACTTTATCGCCTTCTTCTATTCCGCCTGAACTGCATCCAATAGTTGAACCTAAAAGCATTACAAGTAAAACAAAACCAAGTGCTTTGAAAAAAATCCTTTTCATGGTTTCTCCTCCTGATTTTGGGTTTGTATAACTATATTAACAACTATTTGAGTATGAATTTGCCGACAGCTTCTTCAAGCTTATGAGCCATATTGTTTAACTCTTCAGAGAAGTGTGCCAGCTCTTCCGAACTAGCTATTTGTTCCTGGGTACTTGCAGCAACTTCCTCTGCTGAAACAGCAGCCTGATTGGCAAGTGAAGATATGCTTTCTATGGAGTTGGCAGCCTTATCCTTTGAGTTAATAGCCTTATTTAAGGATTGAGACACATTCTCAACACATTGAGATATGCTAAGCATGGCTTCATATATCTTGCGGAAAGAACTGTCTGTTTCCTTAACTACTTCCATCTGTTCATCTAGAATGTTGTTTGCCTTGTATGCAACATCAACTGTATGCTGAGTTTTCTGTTGAATGTTAGTGATAATATTATTTATTGAAATGGATGCTTCTTCGGATTTTTGTGCCAGCTTCTTTACTTCACCTGCAACTACTGCAAATCCCTTTCCTGAAGCACCTGCCCTTGCTGCCTCAATAGATGCATTGAGAGCTAACAATTTTGTCTGGCTGGATATGCCAACTATAGCCTCCACAATCTTTTTTATTTGACTCATATAGTGATTTAAATCAACAATGTCTTCTATTACATCTTTAGAAGCTGTATATGTTTCATATGCTTTATCATTTAAGTGTTTGACAGTTTCTAAGGAAAATTGGCTCAATTCTTTGGTATTGGACACCATTTTAAATACAGAAACCATATTTTCTTCAACTTTGCTAAAACTCTCGTCAAGCATATTCATATTGGATACAGTGTTAAACACCTCATCAACCTGGTTTGACGAGCCGCTTGCCACTTCCTGAATAGCCTTTGCTATTTGTTCCGATACAACATGAGATTGTTTAGATGAGTCGGCAATTAATTGCGAACTCTTTAAAACGTTGTTTACAGCTAAAAAATGGACTTGTTCTATAAGTTTTCTGATGTTTGAAGCCATTTCATTGAAATTTGCAGTAACAATTGCTATTTCATCCTTACTATTATCTCTGATGCTAATAGCAAGATTTCCGTTTTTTGCTTCTTTAATCATATAAATCATCTTGTCCAAAGGTCTTGATATGCTTCCTGATATAAGATAAGCTAAAAACAACGATAGGCCAAGGCACACAAGTATGAAAATAATTAATGAATTCTTTATCCTATTCGGTTCTGCATTTATAAATTTAAGTGGTATTTTACCTACCAAATACCAATCTGTGCCGGTTATTTTTTTGTAAGAAATCATATTGTTGTTATAATCAAAAATATTATTCTCATCTTTATTTTCAAGAATTTTACCTATCAGACCTTTATCATCATATATCTTTCCAAGATGTCCTGTATTTGAACATGATATAACTTTACCTTTGGAATCCATTACAAGGAGCTCTGACCCATCTCCGATATATATGTCTTTATATATGTTAAGAAAATTTTCATTGCTTATTCCAATTACCAAATACCCCGAACTCTTGCTCCATGATAGCCCTTTAATTTTTTTTACACATATCAAATTGTGTTTCGAATCCAATGTTTCAGTAGACCATATAATATCTTGAACACTATTATCATCTGCCAATTTTTTCAATTTGTTTGTAACCTCAGTATTATAGAGGCTATTTACATCTTTATAGTTAATAAACTTTCCATTATCCAGCATAATAGTAGCAAAGGACACATCCTTAAGTGTTGAGAATTTTACCATCATAGTGCTATTGAGATCACTCAAAGCTTGAAAACTGGAATACTTATCTCCGTTTAAGATAAGTTCAATTTTCTTCTGTACATCTTCAGAAAGTGATAATTCAAGGGCATAGCTTTTATACTTTCCTAATAAGTCCTCAGTTTTTATGCCTGTTTCTCTTAATAATTGCTTGGAATATGTTCTGATCTTTGAATCTATAGTTTTACTGGATAAAGAGTAGGAGAAAATTCCAATCAGTGTGAGAGGAATTATTGATAGGCCTATAAAAGAAACCATAAGACGGACTTTTATCTTTGAATTTCTTAATAATTTTCTTGTAATCCAATTGTCTTCCATCAAATTACTAAAAGAACGCAAGATTTCCAATACTTTTTGAGATTTAGAACTCAAAGACTTGTTATCGGTTATTTTTTTATTTATTTTTTTCATAAATAATACCGCCTCGTTTTTTATGTTAACTACATTGTGAAACAAAGTCATTTCATATATCGGTAAACGAGACGAAATCTTTAATAAAATATAGCATTTATATAGATATCTTCTATTTTAACATTTTGAATTTTAATTCAAAATATGTTTGGTGTAATACCTTGATATATCTGCCTTCTATAATACAGGTTGACAAAAAAATAGAATATGCACATAAATGGTCTTTTTAGAGAATTTGTATTAAGTAAGGTTCGTCTAATAATGCTGCCATATGAAAAAACCTCTCTATAAAGGCTCCAGTAAGCATCTGTAAGCTCCTCCGGCGACATGTTTTTGGGAATATGGACCGCCTCGGTTCCGTTGTATCTATATATGTCGTGCTTATATATCCTGTTTTCCTTCATCATATCATAGTAATATTTAGTTCCGGGAATAGGAGTAAGGATATAAAACCTGGGTACCATTATGCCATTGGCGGTTATAAAGTCTGCTGTTGCACTTATGGACTCCAACGTATCTCCCTCCGCACCAACCACCATCTCGGTAGAAATGTCTATGCCGTAGCTTTGTATTATTTTGATCTGGCTTCCGTAACTGTCCGGATCAGCCCAGGCTTTGTTCATACTCCGAAGGCTTTCCTTTGATATGCTCTCAAGCCCAAAGCTTAATGCCATGCAACCGCTTTCTGAAATTATCTTCAGTAGCTCTGTATCCTTTGCAATGTCAATAGAGCATTGTGTCATCCATTTCATATTAAGCTTCCTGATCTCTCTGCATAAACTAAAGGCGTATTTCCTGTCTGAAAATATATTGTCATCCAGCAGCAAAAACCTTTTAAATCCAAGCCTCTTAACCTCTTTTATATCCCTTATGACTTCATCTATATCACGCTTTAAGTAACTGCCTTTATAAAGGCAGAAAACCGAGCAGAAGCTGCAAGTGTTTGGGCATCCCCTACCTGCCTGAACCGGCAGAAAATTCCCGATACGCTTCTTTACTATAAGGTCATATCTGGGTAAAGGAGTTGAAAGGTTTTGAAGCTGTTTCTTATAGACCTTTTTTAAAGCATCTCTTCTATAGTCTTCCAGCAATTCCTTCCATGCTTCCTCTGCATCACCGATAACCACACTGTCACAGTACTTTGCAGCTTCCTCAGGCATTAGGCTAACCATGTACCCGCCTAAAATTACTGTCTTTCCTCTTTTCTTAAACTCTTTGGCAATGTCTATGGTTCTTAATACTCCATGTCCCATGCTGCTTATACCTATTAATGATGCATCGGTATCAAAATCAACATCCTCAATGGTCTCATAGCATAACTCGACCTCATAATCCTTCGGTGTCAACGCCGCAAGCAGCGGCAGAGAAAGCCCTACAAAGTACAATATGCTCTTTTTTATAAGCTTACCCTGAGGATCATATGGAGTTGGCTGTATGAGAAGTATTTTCTTTTTCATGTTTATAACCTGACCCTTCTAATAATTTTCATTGCCAAAATTCCAACTAATTTCAATATAAATTCCACATTAACCGCATCATAAACTCGGTCGTTGGACTTTCCGTTTATAAACAGTTTGATAAGCAGGATATAATATCTAATATAAAACATAGACCTTCCCATATTCTTAGGCTTAATAATAAGGTGAAATAAATCCTGCCTTATAACTCTCCTGTCAACTATTTCATCCTTGTATTGGTCGTAGTCCCTGCTGCCCTTCATGGGTGTAAATATTGATACCGTTACGTTCATAAGCTTTACTTTTTTTACCCATTTATATATGTTTACAAAGTCCTCTTTGGTTGAATCCTGATTAACTATTAAGAGGGCAGCACATTCAACCCCCAAGCTGTTAAGTACCTCCACAGCCCTTTCGTTGTCGCGGCTCTTTGTCTTTTTGTGGTAACGATTAAGTTGTCTATCATCCATGGCTTCAAGTCCAACCATAACAAGGCAAAGACCTATTTCCTTCAGTTCTTTCATGATTGCTTCATTATTTGCAATAAAATCTGCCCTGCCATAGATAAGATACTTTTTCTGTATCCTCTTTTCCCTTACAAGTCGTATAAAATCCTTGATTCTCTTTGTGTCCACAAGGAAGTCATCGTCTACAATATGGATATAAGGTGCACTTATGCCCTCTATCTCGTCAACCACCCTGTCAATGTCCCTAGTAAGATACTTGCCGCTGTTTAGGTTTGTACAGTAGCAGAAGCTGCATTTATAAGGACAGCTGTAGGCTGTTTTCACAAGTGCAAGGGTCTTGTAATCAAGGTACCTGAATAAATGCCTGTTTTTTTCAAAATATTCTCTGTCAGGCACCGGGAGATCATTAGGATCTGCAATGCATTTAGGGGTCAGAACCCAGCTTTGTCCTTCCTTATATGCTATGCCCTTTATGTCAGAGAGTTTGGAATTTTTCTTTTGTAAAAAGCTTATTATTTTTACAAAAGAATCCAAATCCCCGGTATGACAAATAAAATCAATATAATCCAAATAGAAGTTTTCATAGTTTAACTCTACATGAGTTCCCCCAACAACAACTGTTATGCTTTTGTCATGCTTTTTAACCTCTACCGCAATTTTTTTCATTATATTTTCCTGGGTAACAGAGCCTGTTATAGCCACTATATCCGGCCGCTCTTTAATAAGCTTCTTTTTAAGGGATGTCTTTTCATATCGCCTGTCATATATATAAGCTTTATGGCCTTCAACTGTAAGCACTGTATACAAATATTCAAGCTCTAAGGGTTCATGGTCCATGAGCCGGGTATAGCTGAATATTCCTACTATTTCAGGTTTTATTAGCAGTATCTTCATATGCACTCCTACCCACTGATGATTTTCTTATAATACTGAAACGCAATGGTCATTGACCCGGGAAAAAGCCTCAGGGACTCAAAGAAGCCGTAATTCCTGACCAGCTTTATGATGTTTCCGGCACTTAACGTCACCCTGCTGTAAACCCTCAAAATATTGTAGTAGTACTTCCTTTGTGACATATTTGTGGGCTTAACCACCAGGTGAGCCATATCCCACTTTTCATATTCATCCCTTGGTATTATAATGCTGTTTTCATACTCTTTAAATAGGGATGTACCCGGCATCGGAGTAAAAGGCTGCAGGTTTATAAAGCAGAGCTTTAGCTTCTTTATCCATTTAAGCAATGCATCAAACTCTTTCTTAGTCCACTCAATCCCAAGGATAAATGTACCGTAGCACTCAATGCCATACTTGTTAAGGATGGATACAGCTCTTTCATTTATTTCGACAGTAGTATTCTTATGGTATCCGTCAAGCTCACCCTCATCACAGGATTCCAGCCCTACAATCACTGCCCTTAATCCATGGATTGAAAATACTTTTATTACATCCTCATTTTTCGCAATAAAGTCGGCTCTTCCATATATAAGAAACTTTTTATTAATATTATTTTTTTTAAGGAGCTCACAAAAAAGTAGAACCCTCTTCCTGTCTACAAGAAAATTATCATCCACTATATATATCTCATCTTCAGGAAGTGTGACAAGCTCAGCTACCATATCCTCAATTTCCCTTGTGAAGTACTTGTGGTCTGTCACTTCTCTGCAAAAACAGAAGCTGCAATTAAAGGGACAGCCAAAGGATGTCTTCATAAGGGCACACGGCCTGTGGAACATATAATAATAGTCTTTTCTGTATTTTGAAACCTTGCTTCGTAAAGGATGAGGGTAGTTAAAACCCGTTTCCTTTACAGCAGGCTTGCCTTTTTGATAAACACCATCTATACTTTCCTCTCCTGCAGCTCCACTATAGACTACTTTTTTTTCTAAAAGCTGCACCATGGTCCTAATACCATTAGCACATACAATATGGTCAATGCTGTCTGACGAAAAATCCATAGGCAAAACCTCAGCATGGACGCCTCCAACGATGACAGTTATTTTAGGGTCAACCCTTTTTATATCGGCAGCATACTCTTTTACAACATTGACATGGGATATATATGCTGTTATACCCACTGCGTCAGGCTTATGAAGGGTGGTAAAATAAGTTATGGGCTTTTTCTCCAGTATCATATCCACTATGACAGTTTCATGCCCCTCTTCTTCTAGTGCCGCACTAAGATACTCAAGCTCCAACGGCTCACACACCATAACGCTTTGTAAACCTATGGTTTCCTTATGGGGTTTTGGTCTTACAAGCATTACCTTCAAATCTTTTCCTCCCCCCAGCCAACAAGCTTATCATATTTTTTTATAAGGGTATAATAATAAAGCCTTGGATAATGCAAAATATAAAGCATATGAAAGTTGATATAATAAAGTAATGCAGACATCCTTACAGGCTTTACAAGTATGTGGGTTCCTTCCAGTCTTTTTGGAATATACCTGTATATCCTGTCTTTGAATTCCTCATATGCTTCTGTTCCCTTATAAGGCGTAATCATGCTGAACAATACCCATTTAAGCTTTTTCCGTGCTATAAACCTGTACAAGCTGAAAAAATCCTTTTGGCTGAACTTATGGCTTATAACAAAAAGCCCGTTGCATATAATACCGTTTTTGTTTAGAAGATCAATGGCCTCTTCATTTGTATCGGTGGAGCTGTTTTTATTATAATCCTTTAAATATTCATCCTTTACAGCTTCCAATCCTACCAAAAAATCACGGAATCCTGCCTTATACAAAAGAGGAAGGATGTCCCTGTTCATAATTATACTGTCTGCCCTTGCGAAAATCATAAACAGCTTTCGGATATTTCTTTCTATTAGTATGTTGCATATTTCAATAACCCTTTGCTTGTTTACCAAAAAGTCATCGTCAATAATAAAAATCCTGTCATGCCCCAACTGGATTATTTCATTTATGACCTTTTCGACAGGCCTTTCGGTGTATTTTCCCGAATTGAGCTTTTTACAGAAGCAAAAGCTGCATTTCTGCGGACATGAAAAAGAAGTTTTAAGCATAGCAAAACGACCCTTGCCTACAATGAAATATTTCTTCTTATCCTTAAAGAAAACCGTCCTGTCCGGTTCTGTTATAAAATCATCAACAGGCAATGAGCCTGGATTCTCATTCCATTTTCCATCAAGCTTATAACAAATACCGGGGCATCTCTTAAGTGCATTCCCATCCAAATCATGCCTTACCATTTCCTTGAAGGAGCTTAGTCCGTTATCAAAGTAAACAATGTCTATCCCTTCAACACAAAAATCTTTATAATTTACCGTAGGTTCAGGACCTCCAACAATAACTGTCAAATTGCGAAACTGCTTTTTGAGTTTTTCTATGGTCTTTAATGCATAGCTTACCTCATTGGCATTTAAATGAAATGCTATTACATTATAGCCTTCTTTTTTTATTTTATCTGCTATTCTCTTGTACCTGAATAGATAACCGTGCACAAATTCATCAAGTATTTGACATTTTTTGCCCTCATCCTTCAGGACCGCCGCAAGATATTCAAGGGCTAAAGGCTCCACCTTGGCCACTGTTGCAAAATACTTGGGCCTTATGAGAAGATACTTCATTTCCATTTTGACTGCCCCCATTTACCTACCACCATTTATTATTTTGAGTGACATAGGCATTTTTTCTGAAAATCCTTAAATATAGCTTGGAATATGTCTTTACATATAGCATATAGAACCTTACAAGGAACATAAGGGATGTCATATGCTGCGGCTTTATTGTTATATGAATGCCGTCCAGCCTTTTAGACCTGAACTTTACAAGCCTTTGGTTATACTCATCATAGGCATCGGAGCCCTTATAAGGCGTAAATATGCCAAAAACCACCCAAAGAAGCCTGTTATTTTTGATAAATGTTATAAGGTCCTTGAAATCCTGTCTGGTAGAATTGTGACTTACCACAAACAGCCCGTTACAAACGATTTTGTTATCCCTAAGTACCCTTATAGCATCCTCATTAACTTTCTTGGTAGTTTCCTTGTTGTAGTCTTGCAGAAAATTGTCGTTAATGGCTTCAAGGCCTACCAGAACATCTCTTACACCTGCATCATACAAGATACTTAAAATGTCTTTGCACTTTACCACATTATCAGCCCTGCCGTAAATCATAAACTGTTTTTTAATTCCTTGCTCCCTTATCTTTTTACAGAATTGGAGCACTCGTTCCTTGTTAACCAAAAAGTCATCGTCTACAAACCATATTCTTTGGTGGTTGATAGACTTAATATCTTCAATTACCAAGTCCAGGTCCATTTCTGTGTATAATCCGCTGTTCATCTTGGTGCAATAGCAAAAGCTGCACCTATAAGGACAAGAAAAAGATGCTTTGGCTATTGCAAAGCTTCCTTTTCCAATTATGAAATTACTTTTTATTGTTTTATAAAAGTGGCTCCTGTCAGGCTTCACATGGTATTGACATATGGGAGGCCCCTTTTCATTTAATATCCATTTACCATGTACATCCTTAAATCCAATACCTGTTGCTTCTTCAAGGACTTTAGTGTCAAAGCCGCTTTTAAAGACTCTTTCAACAGATACAAGACCGTTTTCATAGAAAATATAGTCTATACAGTCATTACAAAAGTCTTTATAATTATGCTCTACTTCCGGCCCTCCCACCAATATCTTTACATGGGGCAGGTCCTGCCTCAGCCTTGCTGCCGTATCAATGCAGTAATCAACGGTATTGGCATTTACATGAAACCCTATATGGGAATATCCGCCTTTTATAATCCTATCTATAAGCCTTTTGTACCTGAAAAAACGAGGCATATGGAATTCATCATGAATATCACATGGAATATCTATACTTTTCAGCATTCCGGAAACATATTCAAGCCCTAAGGGCTCTAACTTTGCAACTATTGACACAAACTTGGGCCTCACAAGCAATACCTTTATACCCCTCACTCCTTTTTATCAATCCTTACTCAAATACATTTAAATCCATATCTTTACTTAAATACATTTAAACCTATTTCTTTACTCTTATAACTTAATAACCCCATGCTTTTTGATAAAATCCATCTTAAAAGACTGTTGGAATGGCTTGCGAACATTTCTTTTGGTACCTTTTTGCTTCCAAGCTTTTGCTTTGTGTCCTCTGCCGTCTGTCCCAACTCTATTGCCGAACATCCCTCATGGATACCAATCTCAACAATTTTTAAAAGCATATTATGGTAAAGGTCATATTTTATTATTTCATCGTAATCCATTCCGCCAAGCAAAAATACCAGAACATTGTTGTGCTTTGCAAGCTGCACAAAGCCAATTGCCTTTCCTTCTGCTTCAAATCTTATGATTTCCGCCGGAAATGATTTAAAAAACTCTATAGGAAGCCTCTCCAGTTTGTACTGGGATTTGTTGTAAACATTGAGATAAAGCTTGTAAAAGCTATCATCAAACTGTGAGCTATCAAGCCTGGATATGGAAAGCATGTTCCTCTTGGCAATTGCCTTTTTAAACCTGTACCTATAATGGCTTCTTAATGAATCTAGATACTCATCAAAACTCTTCCATCTTATTTCAAGCAAGTGGCTTGGAAGCGTATGCCCCTTTGCAAATTCACTGAAGCAATACCCTTCTTGGACGTTTAAAATAAGTTTGCCTCCTCTTAAGGCTTCAAAGTGGTTTTGAACAAGCTTTTGAGTATCCTTCCCAATAGTAAAACCTTGAGATGAGACTGATGCAGGTATTCCAACAACAGTCACAGGTATTTTTAAGTCCAGTGCACCATATGTAAAAATATTTATTTTTAACCGGTATGTAACCGCTATAGAATCCAATTCACCTGTATCACTGTAAAACAGATAATATTTTTGATCACAGGGATTGGCCTTTTCAATCGCATCAAGAGAGCTCTTTAAAAGAAACATATTTGTCCCTGCAAGTTTATCCCAATCATCCGGTATATCGGCTGCAGCATATTTAATAATTATACTCATAAAGAAACCTCAAACACCTTGTATCTTTTATATTCCTCTGCCCCCCACCTGTATCCGAAGCCTTTTGATCTTAGATTTTCATGCAATATCCATGATGTTTCGCAAAAATCATACTTACCACGGACAAGCTCAAAACAACGGAGAAATAGCCCTAGCACAGCACCTGAGCCCTGATATTCCGGTACTACCCCCAATTCTGAAATGATAAACCTGTTAATTTCTCGCTGGTTAAAGTCAGGATACCATAGCATATATCCTATAGGTTCATTATCCTTCTCGGCTATAAGTAAGCTTTTTCCGGAGATGTGTCCCTTTAGCTCCTCCAGCAGCTCATAGTCTTCATCAACACATCTTTCATAGTAAAACATATGCTTTTTAAAACATAAATTATTAAGATATGTATAAATCTCTACTTCCCTCTGGAAATTGGAAAAGTCAGCCTCTCGAATTGTAAAATTCCTGCCGACCCTTTCTAAAAGCTTCTTCTCCTTATCAAGATTATATTTGTTCATATCCATCAAAAATGACAGCATCAAATACTCTTTGCACTTAAGCTTTGTAAAATAATCTTCATAATAATGGGGATTAAACTTAGTTCCAAACGATATATGAGAATCAAATCTATTGCACAATATTCCCATTCCGTAATTAACATGGCCGTTGAGTCCAATAATGATTTTCTGCTTTCCCATTGACAGGGCATAGCTTTTTATATAATCAAACATGTATTCCACTTCCTCAAACTTATGGGGAAGTGCTTCAAAAAAAGCCACCTGCAATGTCTCAGGGTACCTTTGGGTTGTTATCAGGGTTGCAGCAGCAGCAATTCCATCCGTGCTGCTGACTGCAATGAGTAAAACCTCTGCGTGATCTGAGAAGGGTCCTTTTTTATTGTTCAACATTTTTAAAATCGGTATATCTGTATACTTATATTCCGGGATATCTCTATAAACATTGCTGTAAAATGAAATGTACTTGGATATGGGTAAATTCTTTATTGTTTCCACAAGCTGACCCCCAACAGATAATTTATAAACTGTTTTTAATTTATTTTACAACAAAAAATCTCATGATTCTACAACAATATATAATATCTGCACATTTTCAAGCTGTATCAACAAATTACAATTCCTACAACCTTGGATCCACTGGTTCACTCTCAAGTGCCAACACCCCGAATACACACTCATGAACTCTATATAAAGGTTCTTTATTTACAAACCTTTCAAGGGCCTCCATTCCAAGTGCAAACTCCCGTAATGCCAAAGAACGCTTCTTTGAGACTGACCTTTTTTTAAGCCTCTCCATATTCTCCTTCAAGGTATATTCAGGTCCGTAAATTATCCTCAAATATTCCCTGCCCCTGCACTTAACAGCCGGCTGTAAAAGCTCTCTTCCGTTCTTTACTATAAAATCCAGAGGTTTTACCACCATACCCTCTCCGCCAGAGGAAGTAAGGCTTTCCCACCATGTAGTCCCCATTGATACACTATCACTGTCCGTAACGTCAACAACTATATGGTTTGTTGCCATGATAATACCATCCTTTTGGACACAGTATTTCTTAATATTCTCCATGTGCCATAAATGGTCTTTGTCTGAGTGGACACTTCCCTCCGTAGCCAGGATATGAAATGGTGCAAGCCTTAAATCGTCAATTGAGTCCACATTCCAGCAATAAATCCTGTACGCATCAACATACCTGTTAAGGAATTCAGACCTCTCCCTGAACCTACCCAAAAGGGCATTTAAGTCCGCATTCTGACCTGATGTATTTTTATCCACACTATAAGTAATATTTTTATTTGATGAAGCCGCTTCCAGAAGCCTGACAGCTTCATCCAGGGCAACCCTACCTGAAATGCCTACAGCTGAATACTGCTCCCTAAGGAGTGCCTGAGCCTTTGCTGACCATGGCATAAGTTCGCAGTCAAGACACACCCAGTCGGTGTCAAAATCCTCCCAAAATCCTGATTTGTTAAGGGCTTCTCTCACCCTATCCAAAAGTGCTTCCTCAAGCTCTATATCCTCAAAGAAGTGTCTTCCAGTACGGGTATAACATATCCCCCTGGTGCCGTCAGTGACCCCGAACCTTTTGGCAGCTGCCTCTGCATCCTTGCACACAACAAGAACAGCCCTTGAGCCCATGTGTTTCTGCTCGCATACAACCCTTGCTGCTCCACGAGTCCTAAAATACTCAAAGCTTTCATGAGGATGCTCTAAAATACTTTCTTTACCGCTTGTTTCACTGGGTGACATGGTAGGGGGAAGATAAATGAGCCAATGAGGATCAGCTGCAAACCTGCTCATAATTTCAAGAGCTGCCATTGAGTTTTCTTCCTGAATTGTAACGTTATTATACAGCCTTGTTGCGATAATTCTCTTACCAAGAACGTCATTTATATCAATCATGTCATTATCATTACTTAGATCATTTTTTGCAACTTTTTCTCCCTCAGGCAAAAACGGCCTGGGTGATTCATAATAGGTATTTAATGCCTTAACCTGTACAAACTCTCGTTCAGGATATTGAAATGCAGTGAGTTTACCTCCAAAAACACAGCCGGTATCTATGTTTACGGTATTATTTATCACCTGGGCTTCAATCTGAGGGGTGCCTTACCGTGATTTAGCTCAAAAGTCTGAGGCCTTTTAGGGTTTTTATAAAGGAGGTACCCCAGATCAGTTGCTGGAGGCTGGGTATACGTTATTGTAAGTATCATTTTATCATCTCCCAATCATTTTACTTTGCCTTGGTGTCAGCTTCATGAAGCTTCAACAAATTATCATAAAAGTTTTTTCCGAAGAGGTTCAAAGCTTTTAGCCTTGACTTACTCGAATGAAGATCAAAGGGCCTCATATGCCATTGTATATAATTTGTTATCTCAAGTATTTTTTCTACAGGCAAATGCCTTAAATAAAACAAGCTCATATAAGCTGATACATGCTGATGTCCATAGTAGTGTGCTTCTTCAGTAGGGTTGCCCTTTAAGTCCTTAAAAGCCTTGGTAAACTTTTTTCCTATGTCATGGAGCAATGCCGCTGTTACAAGGCTGTCATCCGCATTTTGCTCCTTTATATTCTCCATACAGCGTTTACAGTGTTCACCTATTGTCAAAGTATGATGTCTGTTATCCTGGGGTATAGCTTTTAGTTCCTCAATAAACTTATGAAGATCATTACCCTTATCATTCTCTATACCTTTACCATCATTATTGTCCCTGGCATCCCTATAAACTATATTGATCCGGTCCCAACCTTCATAATACTGAGGAATAAAGAGGCTTCTATACATCTTTTCTATTACATCCTCAGGAACCTTTCTATTTCTCCTGCCATTTCTCGTGAGACATGTTTCATAGGGTGCAGCAACCAATACACACTCTTTGAAGCAATCCAGGTTCAGCTTATCTAAAAACTCTTTTCTCTTTTTATAGCTAAGGTTTGTAGCATCATAAACAACGCTGTTCCCCTTCATCAAATCCCCTATTATCCTTTTATTTAGCTCTTTAAACAATAGGTCGCTCATTTCCTGCTTATTGGCGTCTCCAAACATCTCTTCCCTAAGGTCATCAGATGAATGTAATACGGCATTTTCTGCTGCCGCCAGCTTCTTTGCAACAGTGGACTTTCCGCTGCCCGGAAGCCCTGCCATCATAACTAATTTATTCATTATACTACCCCCATATCATCGGTATAAGCAGATAATATTTCTTCAAGGCCCATTTCATTGAGTTTTTTATATTTTGTAGAGTTTAAATAGCAAGTCTTTAAAACATGATACTCCGATCCTAGAAATTTCTGCCTCATATACCCCTGTACCTCTAGAGGACAATTTTGTGATACCCAGATCATATAACCCTTTCTGTCATCTTTCGGGGCCTTTTTGTAATAATCCTCTATTTTATCATTCATGAACTTCATATAACCATAAATGTGTTTTGCGATGCATTTTATCCTTTCTCTATAGTTATCGGGAACTTTGCTTATGAGATCGTCAAATGTATTATCGGCAATATTCTTAATTATTGTATTGGCTGAAGAAAATTTGTTTAATACACGGTGCAAATCTACATAATCGTCACACTTAAGCTTAACCATATGACTGTCAATATTTATTACCCAGCCTTCCTTTTCTGTTGATTTAAGGCTTTTTGCCTCCTTCATTACTTCATTAAAGCTGCAACCCTCAATTTTTGTCATTGCAACCCCATACTTTAAGGAAAACTCCTCTATTTCCTTATATGAAAGCTGCCTGCCGTCAAGAACACTTCTGATGCCTATCAGGTACATACCCTCCTGATGCGGCTTATATGCTACTACGTGTGAATCCCTTATGCTTATGTATTCAAAAATAAATGTATAGTCCGGATTATCAGTGAGCATGCTCATATGGTTTTGAGAGAGTTTGCTGTACCCATCCTCTAAACGCCAGGAGCTTTTTCTGTCCAGTGCCATGCTTCCAGTGACAACAATCTCTCCTCTATAGCATCTTGCACACTGCATTGAGCCGTCAAGCTTATCGGTTATCTCAACAGACTTTGCATTTGCCAGTTCCTTCTCAATGTTCTCTAAACGATTTTCCAAAACTTCATTAAGGTTGAAGAACTTCCTGAAAGGTGCAATTACCAGCTCCTCACTAACCACGTCTATAACAACGCTTCTGCATTCCCTGAAAACACTCCCAGAGTCCGTCCACATACTTTTATCCATTTCTTCCATTCCGTACCTTATTAGAATATTGGTACCTACCTGTTTTACTTTAAGATAATTGAATATATCGTTGTATTCCCTTTTATCAAGCCTAGACAGCCAGGTTTGAAATTCATATGTATCCAATTGACCAAATGTATTTATGTAATCTCTCTTAATTTTCATAACAATGTTATATGCAGGGTTCCATGTATATGCTTTCATCTTTACACCTCAAATCAATAAATTCTCGCGACATAAATAAAAAGTGATTAAATCTCTTAAAAGACTCAACCACTTTACCAATCATAAAAGTCACTTTTATAGTTCGATCAATTTTAATATATGATAATTAATATGTCAATACATTTGCTTTATTACTTTTTATTACTATTGATCACTGTACGGTTTTGCCTGAAAGAAGCATATTCAATTGTTCAATCAGACTGCCTCCTCCCGTAAGAGAAACATTTCCGATTTTCTCACATATCTTTTCAAGGTACTCAAGCTCTTTAAGCCTAAATAACGTCTTGTTTTCATCCATAAGCTTTGCTGTGTTTAAAAGGCTTCTGGTAGAGGCAATCTCTTCCCTTCTGGTAATTACATTTGCCTGGGCTTTCTTTTCAGCAATAAGGACAGTGTTTAATATTTCTTTAATATCTCCAGGCAGTATTATATCCTTAACCCCTGCAAAAATGAACTCCACGCCGTAGTTATCACTTTTCTCAGCCAACTTTTGAAGAACAAAACTTCCAAGCTCATGCTTTTTTTGAAGAAGCTCATCAAGCTTCAGAGCACCTACATATTCCCTCAATATAAGCTGCAGCAATATATAGAGCTGCTCTTCCAAAGATTTTATTTTTGTAACCTTTAATGGATCGGTTATTCTATAGTGACAAACAAAATTGAGCCTTAATGTGATTTTATCTTCCGTCATTATCTCCTGCCCACTCATATCAAGCTGCTGCTGTCTTAAATCCATATTCTTTACAGTTACATTTACAGGGCCTTTCCAGAAATAGTACCTTCCCGGATCTAGAATTTTCTGCACAACATTGTTAAAGCACAATATACCTTTTTCATGGCTGCCCACCTCAAAATAGTTAAGAGAGTTCATAAGCTTAATGCTGTTATAAATAGAAGAATCAATATCGGCTGAAACTTCAGGGTTTCTGGTATCCACCATTATAAAATCATGCTTTTTCAGTACATTCCAGAATGCATGTTTACCTGATTTAAGTACTCCGGCAAGCTTTCCGTCTTCAAAATGAATGGCAATCTCAAAATCCCGAACATCTATTACTTTCAGCTCTTCTAAAAGCTCTTTATCATTTATGTAAAGATTGAGGTTTTTTCCTACACCATCAAAAGCCTTATTAACATCCACTACAACAACACTATATTTTATAAATGGATTGAAGGTATACTTACCGGGCTTTAAGCATCTTACGTAATTTCCATCCTTAAACAACAACCCTCTTTCATCATTTTTTATAATTGTCTTCATATCCATCATCCTTTCCAAATTGTTAATTGCCGATTTTGTATAGAATCCTCCCGCAGCATAGGCGGAGTGCCGCTTTAGGTTAAAGCTTACCTACCTTGCATATGTTTTCTATAGATACCAAACTGGCATATAATTTTACAGTTCGGTATTACGAAGAATGCACATAATTAAAATACGCTTGCCCTATCCGGTATCCACACACTTCAAGGCTTTTTGCCGGCGGTTCTTTTGAAGAATTCTTCAAAAGTAAGAGGACTCTATCCAACAATCCTTGAAAAAATATCTCGATTAACTGTCGAGTGCTAACCAATAGCAATCAGATCCCTAATCTGATGGGGATTCGAACCCCGAAAATAACTCTTCCGAGCTGATTAATATGGCGGAAGCGAGCCTCCTATCCATATATCAAATCCCTCTTTCCAGGCATACCTTTTACCATTTTGTAAAAGGCACCGCAAGACCAACTGTGAAATCTTAGCTAAAGAAATAGGAACAGTTATAGTATACGGGAATAGGGATAGCTTTAAAAGACAAAAAGCTTGCAACCTTGACCGTTAAAATTAAAAAGAGCGATAGTATATATCCTTATGAAGAATATATGCTACCGCCTTTCATAAAACCATCCATGGACTTAAAATACTGGTATTTCAGCCTTATTTATTTTGAATAATCCCTTGAAGCTTTTCACTTGAGTTCTGAATTTCAACCATTGTGTTATAAATACTTTCAATACTTGCATTCTCCTCCTGTACAGTAGCAAGCATCTCTTCCGACGAAGCGGACTGCTCCTCAGAAATACTTGCAATATCTTGTGCATAATCCTGAATGTTTGAGAATAGTGAAGTAATATTTTCAATTATTTTCTGCTCATCGGTAACATAGTTGTCTATATTTCTAAAAGATGCCTGAATCTTTGTAAAACTTTCATTTACCAAGCTAACTATGCTTTTTCCTTCATTAGTCGCCAAACTTCCGGCTTGCACCTGAGCTACAACATTTTGTGTCTTTTCCTTAATCTGATGTGTTATCTCATTTATTTGTTCTACTATATTTGCACTTTCTTCTGCAAGTTTCCTTACTTCCTCTGCTACTACCGCAAATCCTTTACCGGAATCTCCGGCTCTTGCTGCCTCAATTGCTGCATTTAAAGCAAGCAGGTTGGTTTGTTCGGAAATTTGTGTTATGCCTTCAAGGAAGCTATTGACTGCATCCATGTTACTCTGCAGTTCTTCAACCGTCGAAAGGGATTTGGTTACTGTATTGTTAATTATATCCATTTGCTTGTCCATATGACTTATCTTTTCATATCCTTCCAAGACAACTTTATTAGCAGTAGCCGAAACATCGGAAAGTTGCTTGGAAAAACTATGTGCTTCAACAACTTTTCCATTAACATCATAGATCATTTCGCTGATTTTATTAATACTTTCAGCCTGACCCATTACACCTTTAGTTACTTCAGTAATAGTATTGGTCATACCACTGCTCATTTCCTTTATAGTCTGCAAATCAGAGTTGCAGTTTGTAATGTTTTTATTTAACTGTATGCTGTTTGCTTTTGTCACATCCATAACCTTTTTCAGCTTATCAACAAGATCTTTTGCCTCTTTTTCCTTCTCATATGCTTTCAGAATTAATTGACTTCCCCACTTATTTAAGAAAAATAAAATGACAGCCATAAATTCAATTGTTATAAGGCCTGATAAAAAATCACTCTGGCTTAAAACAGGATTTATAATTTGAGCAGTTATAATTTCAGCGTTTATAATGCCCATTCCAATTAAAAACAAATTCTTATTAAGGTATAACCCCAAAACACATACACTAACCGCAATAGGTAAAAGCGACATTTCTTTTGTTATTGACATTACTCCAGACATCGAAAAGCTTGTAAAAACAATAATACTGATTAAGTATGGATTTTTCTTTAAATATAACAATATTGTAGGTGCAACTGTTCCGATAATCATGGGGATAAGTACTAGATTAGAGGTTCCTTTACTTAAGAACGACCCTGCAATCAATGCTAATAAGCCAAGCCAAAAAACCGATACAGCAGTTATATTTACTTTTTTCATATGGTCCAGCAGTATACTATTGTTCATACAATATTCTCCTTTTTATTTAGTTATTGGATTTTTTTATTAAGATTGAAATTATTTTGAAATGATTTAATTATTAATAGATAGAGTATTTAAACAATTCTACATTTACTTCATGAAATCCTTCTATTTAGCTTATTGTAAAAATTTCATATTACATATCTTCCAATAATCATTTTACATAAAGAACGGTCAAGTCTATTTAAGACTTAACCGCTACTTATTTAAAGGCTATATAAGCTCAGTGACTTCTTCACCCTTTTTACAATCTCATCAACCATCCTCTGGGGCGAAATCACCTTCACATAAGGCCCCAACGAAATAATGTTCCTTATAAGATTCTCTTCCTCAAACAGGTAATAATTTAGCTTTATCTCATACTTGTTATCCCCTAGGTCCCTTGCAGTCCTTTCCATCCCGGAAAAGCACATAAAGCACCTTTCCATGGCGGCCTTTTTATCTATAACCTCCAGTATTATGGGTTCACTGGAGTACTTTTGCTCAAATAGCAACCTTTTGGCTGTTTCTCTGTCCATACCCACATCTTCATCCACTATTCTTAACTCTGAAAGGGTAAAAATATTTGCCATTATGGGACGGTTATCATCGATAGAGTACATTGATACTCTAAACCTTCCATCCCTCGCAGAGTATTCAATCCCTACAGGAAGTGCCAGCTTATCCCTGTACACATTACCCCTTTTATCAGTATTGGTATACCTTATTGCTTTTTTATCAACAAGTGCCTTTAATATGAGCCTGAAGTTTCTGGAATAGGCCTCCTGCTCCGCTATTTCAGGCAGCTTAATGGTGTTGGTCATTTCTATGTATTCATCCTTAATTGGGGACTCTACTCCCCCCAATTCTCTTTTCAATTTCTCATAAGTTTCATGGCTTAAGACCATTCTTACCCCTTCATTTTCCAATAATGCCTTTAGCCAGAATTTTTCCAGAATTGTAAACCTCACAGGCACAGGAGGACTTCCCGCTCCCTCCAGTGCAGGATAGAACTGGCCGTCTTTATGAGCAAGCAGGTACAGATTTTCACCCTCATCACATCTATTTAACATTATATCAGCAAAGGACTGTTGCTTTTTACCTATAACCTTCTGCTCGAATTCACCCTCATCAATTATCTTAAGTATTTCACTTTTTGCCTTGCCCTCGGCACATTCATTTATAATCCTTAAAACCAACTGAAAATATCTGTTTTTTACCTCACTAAACAGCTCCATATGATAAAAGCATCTCCTCCCAGTCAGTGCGAAGTTTTTGTGCCAGCTCCATACTTTCCAAAACCTTTACATAACCTGCATATCCTCTGAGCCATGGAATAATTTCACTGCTGTCATTAACTTTAAGTGTTATATGGAAGCACCCTGCCTCTATTTTTTCCAATGCTGCATTTGGTGCCTCATTAATTATTCTGTCTATTATAAATCCTTCGTTTTCCTCATCTATAATAACTTCCAGCTTCACAGTTTCCGGTTCTTTTCCGTTCTCTAGGGCCATGCTGGACCAACTTAGACACATCTGCCTTTCAAATTCATCTGAAAATTCATTCCTGTCAAATTTGTCCTCTAAAGTTTCTACATATTCAACCCTGTCAAGCCTTGAGACAATGCACTTCTTATTGTCGTTAAATGATATGAGATAGAACCTGCCATGCCTTACATCGTATCTTATTTTATAAGGACTCAAAGAGTTATTTACAAATCTTGTGTCCTGGTTTTTTGGTGCATGATACAAAAGTTTAATCCTTTTTTGATCATGTATGGCTTTTAAAACATCCCACAATACCAGCTCTTCTATAACAGGATGAAAATGCAGGTTCCTGTAGTTAAATATATTCATGTTGTCAGTCTTGTCACTTCTGTCGTAACTCAAATAATCCTTAAGGGTCTGCTCCACATAATAGCCGCATGTAACAGGAAATATAATGTTTTTGTACAGACCTACAGCTGTAAGAATCTCCTTAATCTCATCTACACCAAACCCTGCAAGGATATCCTTTGAGATTGAATAATACTTGGTTCTCTTCACCACTTCACAGTCTAAAACCCCAATGCTTTTACACATTTCGTTAAGCTTTCTCTCTATTGTCTTGCTGCTTATTTTCTCAATACATAAAAGTCCCTGATCGATAAGCCCACTCTCAATCATCTCTAAAGAGCAGGGCACATTTTTTGATTGGATAAATAAAAGTGCATAAAAATAAATAAGGAGATCACTCCTTGTAAAGCTTTTTGTCATATATGTATTTACCAGAAAGTTGTTGGAGTGTTTCATAAAATCATATGTAAGACTTAAAAGCTTATACCTGCCGTCCTTATCGGCTCTTATGTACTCCTCTTCAACATACTGCTGAATCCGCCTCATTTCATAGCTGACTTTCCTGGAGCTTATATTTCTTTTATTTTCAAGCCCATCCCTGGAAAAGCAACCATATAGAAAGCAATCCCTCAGAATATCTCTGATTATATTGTAATGTTTGATGAAATCACTAAACATAAATTGCTCCTTAGGCAGTTATTTTTCTCCTATCCTTTAACTGCCCCATTAACGGTTTATAATCAATATTGTACCATATTTTTTCTCATATGAATCCCCCTTACATTCTTTAAGACTTTAGATCTCTTTTAAATTCACTACATTTATAGTATAAATCACCCTTTTATACAGTTACAGACAAAAAGTTTGCAATCTTTATTAAAAGTAGTATAAATATACAAAAAAAGAAACAGTGATCTAGCCTCAATCATGTAAAAACTTATAGGGAGTCATTTTGAAAAACTGTTTAATATTTATGTTGGTGCTTACTGGCTCTTTTAGTCCTTCAATTGAGCCTGCAGTCAACACTATGGATAAATTTGCATCGTCATCATTAGGGTACATCCCTAAAGTAATACTGCTGTTAGTCTTTAGGAATTTAAAATTAAAGTCGGGGCTTTTGTCCCCCATAAGGAGTTTTATCACATAACCGTGTTTTGAATCCAGATCACTGCGGACCCTATTAATAAATGCATCTTCCAAGGATTTATTTTTTTTAAACTTCCTTTCAAGTATGCTTACATATGAAGTAGAAGTTTTATTTACAAGGTCAAAGATAAAGGATTTTGTGTATTTTTCAACTTTTATTGAAAGATCCCTGGGCCTTATGTAGCTTATAAAGCTTAAAATACCATCCTGATTGAGCTCCGGAAAAAACTCGATCTCTCCAATATGCCTTGGCATGTAGTCGTATGCTTGCTCTCCGGGGCTTTTCACTTTTGAAGGGTTGTTCCATATATCTAGCTTTACCAAGTCTTCTACTTCATATCTTATTTTATCGTTTATAGTTTTTTCAAATTTGGTATCCCCAGTACCTGTTATAGTTTTGTATCGTATCCATAAATCCCCGTCTCCCACGTTTCTGACCTCGGATTTATCAACTAAAAAAATATTGTTTCTATGCTCTGCCATTTTAGGCTTTGCATAATTACCTGAGCTATAATCATGGTCAAGAATGTCCACATAATCATAAATCCTGTGTAAAGGCACTTTTACAGCATGCTCCTTGGCAAAGCCTCCTTCTCCCTTTCTGAATATAATATACAAATCAGTATAGTTAAGGAGAAAATCCTGATCCGGCTTTATGCCTGAAAAAGGCTTGTAGAGAAGCTCACCTTCATCAAGATCACCTTCAAGAATGCCAAGCTCAACCTGCCTATTCAATAAAGACACATAGTCAGTCCCTTTTGTGAATATATCCTTTAAACTGAGCCTTTTTCCGTCCGATACCCTGAATAAAAGGCCATATATCGGATCGGAGTATAAATACGTGGTTGAAATTGATAAGATGTTGTTGGCACTTAGTGCAATATGACTGAATAGACCTACAGGCCAATCTTCTTCTGCCATGTAGATCTCTTCCGAAATGGCTTTTTTAAGGTTATTGGTTATACTGTTATTAATGCTCTTCTCTGTCTGTTTATCAACAAGTCCTGAAATCTGGGGATAATCCAGACTTACATTTCTATTTCCACGGGTAATTTCAAGCTGCTCTCTATAACTATCAATTTCGTAAACATTAATATATTGAGCCTTTTCGATCTTTTTTACAAGCTTTTCCTGTGAGCTGTCGATCGGCAAATCGGTACTGTTAGTACTGACTGTTCCGACAGGGGTATTTGATGGTATAGAAGTAATTCCACCGGTTGGTGTTCCTAGTGCACCTGAATCTGCTGATTTTGAAGCTGTGGGTATTTTTGTGGCAGAACCGGATTTTTCATTCTTTGCACTGCACCCAGGTATCAAAATAGCAGTCATTAACACAATTACAAGTATTTTGTTAAGCATCATATCTACCTCACTTCCAAAGGTACATACCCAGCCTTTTCTGCAGTTTCCTGACCTTCCCTGCTCATAATCCATGCAAGTAAACTTCTTGCCGGTGAGGTTTGAGCTTCTGATTTTTTAAACACTGCATAATAAGCACTTGTGAAAGGGTATTTGCCGGATGCGATTGTATTGTTATCAGGAGCTATACCATCTACAGCAATAAACTTGATCGTATCTTTATTATACATAGACTTTGCATAATAATAGACCGAATATCCCAAAGCATTTTCTGCATTATCGTATTTGGCAATGCTGTCAATAAGCTCCGACATGCCCCAAACAATATTCTTAGGTGCATCCATCATCTTAATGCCTTTCATTACACTCTGTTCCATAATCGTCTGGCTTCCTGAGTTCTTCTCCCTTTGGTATGGAATTATAGTTGAATCGTTACCCCCAACCTCAGACCAGCTATTTATCTTTCCCTGGTAAATATCCTGTATTTGTTTTACTGTAAGGGAGCTAACTGGATTATTCATATTCACAAGAAATACAAAGCCCTCCTTAACAACAGGCACTACTTCAATTTCTACATTGGCATCCTTCGCTATTTTAAGCTCTTCATCAGATGGTTCCGTTACAAAAATAATGTCAGCTTTACCTTCAATCAGATTTACATATGCGTTATGGGTGGTATTATGCTTAATAAACTTTTCAGATTCATCGGACGACATTCCAAGAAGCTTCCCTGCCATAGCCTGGGTCAAAGGAATGGTTGCAGTTGATCCGTCAATTTTAGGAAAAGACTCTTTTGTAAAACTTACACTCACATTCGGCAGCTCATTCTGTTTAGTAACATCTGCTGTTTTTGTCGGTGTGGTTGACGAAGCAGTAGTTTGTTTATTTTTCATAGGTTCCTTCTTTGAATCACATCCATAAGTAAATACCAGCAAAACAGATATAACAGCTAAAATTACAACTCTCATTACAAGTAGCCTCCCAGTATTCTTAGGCTAAAATGTTAGTAATACTTCAAACACTTTTAGCCCATAATTAAGCTTTGTACAAATTTTAGTTTAAGTATATAATATTCTACAAGACTATCATATAGCAAAACGCCTATAAAGTGTTTACAAAATAGTAAAATTTTATTTAGTCGAGGTGTATTAAATGAGGGATATCATATTATCAAAGCTCCATCAAATGGAAAGGGAAAATAGTATAAGAATTCTTTATGCTGTTGAATCAGGCAGCAGGGGCTGGGGTTTTGCCTCCAAAGACAGCGATTATGACGCACGATTTATATACATTCGGCCGCTTGAGTGGTACTTGTCCATTGAAGATAAAAAGGATTATATTGAGTACCCTATAGATGATTTGCTTGACATAAACTACAGATGAGGTAAAAATCAAAAGATACTTTTACATTTTAAGACCACTTCTTGCCTGTATGTGGATTGAGAAAAACAACACAATGCCTCCAATGGAGTTTAGCAAGCTAATGGATAATCAGAAGCTTGACCAATGTCTCCTAAACGAAATTAACAAGCTGCTTCTTAAAAAAACATCCGGGTTGGAAATTGATATTGAACCCCAAAGCCCTGTTATTATGGATTTCTTTGAAAGCAATATCCATCGTTATGAGGATTATCTAAAGTCTGCAAAACACGAAAAAACTCATGATATCAGCCTTTTAGATGAGTTATTCCGAGAAACACTAAACGAGGTATGGGGGAAGATGATTTGGTTATCTCCTAAATAATCCCTAAGTGAGTTAGCAGCCCATTAATAAGAGTATGCAAATCTTCCCTGCCTCTTAATGCTGATACCCAACGGCCTGGTATGCTGTCAAAGCCATATGCAATTCCTGCTAATCCCCCTGCAATTGCAGCAGTCGTATCGGTGTCGTGGCCTAAGCTTACCGCTGCTTTGACCACCATTTCATATGAATCCTCATTATTTAGGACCATTCTGACGCTTCTAAAGGAGTCAACTACATATCCTCCTCCCTTGCCAAAGGGTTCATCATCCGGCCTTAAGCAGCATTCCAATTCGTTATAATACGAAGAATCCTTCCTGTATATTTCCCTTAATTCTTTAACCGCTTTCATATATGCGTCATCAATGGCCAGTCCATTCATAATTTCTACTGCCCACAAGCTATATAATGCACAACATACCTGATTTATCTCATGCCCATGGGTAACAAGAGATTGAAGATGGGCAAAGTATACCAGTTCTTCTTTACTGCCTCTATGCCAGAGTGCCAGGGGCAATACCCTCATAAGTGAGCCATTACCCTTGCCATCAGGTAGAATAAAGCCTGATTTGTTAGGAGGCACCCCTTTTTTATATGCCATTAATGTAGTTACAGTCTGGTTTCCAACATCAAAGACTTTATTATCAACAGCCCAAAGGCCGTTTTCATACCAGGAAAGTAGCTTTGAAGCAAAGCTGTCTATATTCATGGTCTTGCATTCAAGTAGCGAATCCAAAAGGCACAATGCCTGTGCACCATCATCCGACCATGTTCCCGGCAATACTCCCCTATGTGACCTTTCAAAACCTTCAGGTGGGTTAAACTCTATCTTATCTATTTGGGGGAGATCAGAGGGGTCATTAAACTCATAAGGAACCCCCAAAGCGTCTCCTATAAGTAATCCCCACAAACCACCTAGGATCTTATCCATTTGCCTGATCATAAAAAATACCTCTTTCTTAATTTAGTTATTATTTTCATTATTTTGAATTAAAGATAAATCTGTAAATTTTATTCCAATCTAGATGTCAATTATTGTTTGTACTAGCAATTACTGTGGTATTCCTATAATAAGGCACGATCAAAAAATAACTTACGCTATAAATTTCGCTCATGTGTTGATTTAGCTCGTCAACACCCGCTCAAAAGCGGAAGTAATTTTTTAATCATACCTAATTATAACTTAACACCAGGAATATTGTAAACTTATGCAGGCTAAGAGGAGGGATATTTTATGTCAGCAATTGATGTCAAGTACAATGAATTGGGCGGCCCGGGTGGATTTCTCGGAACCCCTACCACTAAGGAGTTAGTTTGCCCTGACGGTATTGGCCATTATCGGCACTATCAACACGGCTCTATTTACTGGTCACCGTTAACCGGTGCTCACGAGGTGCATGGTCTTATCAGAGACAAATGGGCTAAACTTGGTTGGGAAAAAAGTTTTTTAGGTTATCCAAAAACCGATGAAAGTAATTCTCCTGTTCAAAACGGAAAATATAGCCAGTTTCAGGGCGGCACAATTCTCTGGTTTCCTGGCTCTAAAGAGGCATTCGAAGTGCATGGAGCAATCAGAAACAAATGGGGGCAACTAAACTGGGAATCAGGCATTTTAGGCTTTCCCTTGACCGATGAAACCAAAACTCCCGATGGAATTGGAAGATTCAATCATTTCCAGCACGGCTCAATTTACTGGAAACCCTCCATCTCTGCACATGAAATATATGGTTTAATACGCCAATACTGGGCAGAACACGGTTGGAAAAAAAATCCCGAGCTGGGTTACCCGATTTCTGGAGAACTCAGCACATCCGATGGCGGCAAAAACAGGTACAATGATTTTGAAAACGGAGTCCTTTTCTGGAAATTCGGAAGTAACAAAGCAAATGAGCTTAGTAAACTTACCATAAACAACGCAAGTAAAACTGTTGATGAAGTTATGGAAGAAATTAAGAAATTCATAATTCCCAAAATAAAATCCAATGATAAAATTTATATCAGTAAAGGGCCATACTTGGAGTCCATTACTGATTATTCATTTGATGGAACCTCTGTACATAACAGACAGTATGTAGTTCACGTCGATTTAGGTGCCGATGTACCTGTATTACCTGATGTTTCTTCCAATCTTAAGCTATGGATCGAAATTTCATATGACAAAAAGTCAAAAGTTGTTAATGCAATACTTAATAAATGGTGGGTTCATACCAATGTACCCTGGCCTACTTCAATGGGTTTAAGTGCCTCTGAAGTTAATGATCAATTTAAAGCCACTTTAAACCCGTTGGTTGGTAAAAAGAATAAGATTGCATCAGTACCTGATGGAATTAACATATTGTCTGTAAAGGTTATGCCCAATGGAGACCTGAATGTATATATGGAACCTCTTTTGTAGTATATTGAGTTATTCTAATCCTCATACCAGCCAAATACATAATTGTATTTAGCTGGTTTTTATTTGTTAATACCGACTCATTTATAAGCCAACGAAGCAGGATTATCATATTTTCTAAATCTGGCAAGCACTCTGTCCACAACACCAATACGTTCTTCCAAAGATCCCTTAAGCTCAACATAAGGGATCTTCCTTTCCTTCAGATCCGCAATTATCTGCTTCTGGAATATATGCCTTTTTTGATCGCCGGAGCGGTCCCATGTATCATCATAAGGAATATCATCACAGCACAGAAAATAAATATCATACCTTGATTGTGCCTTAAGTGCCATCATTTCAAGCTCGTCAAGCACATAGCCTTGATAATCCATCCCAAACATGTGTGTGGTAATGGCGTTTGTATCAATGAAGAAATATTTATTTACATCATAAGAGAGCTTATCTTCCCTCTCAATATGTCCTCTTGCTATTTCAACCATCTGTTCTGCAGTAATTCTCCTGTTTACCTGGTGTTTTTCCCAATATTCCCTTCCATATTCAGGCATCCATACTGTGTTGTATTTTTCCGCCAGCCTGCTGCATATTGTGGTCTTGCCTGTTGACATAGCACCAACAAAGACTACTTTTACGATCAAATCATCATAGACTAGAGGGTGTATATATTCCTTATGTCTAAAGGCGTTTTCCCTGATCATAGTTGCAGATATGGGAAATGCATCCCTGTTCCTGTCAATTTGCCGGTTCTCAGCCCCAAGTGCTTTGCTTACATGATCCCCATAAAATTCATTTGAATAAAAATGGGTTATTTTAACATCCTGAAGGCGTTCTATAATATAATCCTCATTTTTCTTCATAATTTCTGGCGTGTCTCCAACCTCCTGGGGTCCGTCCCATGCTTCTATTACGCTGGCTTTTGGATACAAAGTGCGTATCCATCTGCTCCTTACATGCAAAGGAACCTCAATCAAATCAGAATCATATATCAGTACATGCAGCTCATCCATCTCTTTCAAAGCCGTTTCAATCATATACTGATGTCCCCTGTGCAAGGGTGCAAACTTCCCAAGCACCAACCCTGTTTTTTTCATCGTTTTTCACCTCTCATCCAACCCATATTTTAGCTTCATCCTGTGATGAACCGTTATCACTTGCACCTTTGCTCCACCTATACAGTCCGTAAACACTATTTACAAGGTATGCAGTCCACATCAGCGTCATAGCCGCAGCACTGCTTCCTTCGTTAAATAGCCTTATAGACCACATTACTATTTGTGCCACATTTATGGTAATGTACAAAAACCATTGTTCCCTGAAACGAAACATCATTGCAAGTGTTGCTATTATTGAAGTCACAACTATAAAAGCATCAAGGTATGGCGTATTCTGTCCCTTGAAAGTTGTAAGCCATACCCCGTAGCCTATGGTAGCTGCTACGCACAAGCTTATTAAACCTGCTACACCCTTCCAGTTCATTTTCTTCATTATTACAGTATTATCATTGCCAATTTGTCTTTTCCACATAAACCAACCGATTACTCCTGTGGGAACATAGAACAAAAGGTTTAACATTACCTCTCCAAACAGTTTATTCTCATAACTTATCCATGCATAGCCTATAGAGTTATATAATCCAAACACATAGTTCCATACATTACCTTTAGCAGCCAAGACTACACAAACAACTCCTGTAAGATAAACAGAAATTCCAAGAAGATTGGTCTTCCAGAAAAACGATAATATCAGCATTATTGCAGAAAACGTTGTCAGCCATGCAATTTCAAACAAGTTCCATCCTTTAAAATTCATAGTAATCTCCCCCTCATTTTCCAAATACATTGTTAAAAGCATTAAAGTTCCTTTTATCCTCGGATTTCTCATAAACCGCAAACACAATTCTTACCTCACCTATTTTATTGCGGTCTTCTTCGTCCCTTTGCATTACTACCCCTGCATTTACTGCTGGTGAAGTAATAACAGAAACAAGCACAGGCTTATTTATAAGTTTTCCGCTGTCAAACCTGATAAAGGGAACTTTAGGAGAATAGATCATATAGTCGGAATAAAGACAAGTCCTATGGTTTCGATTATATTCGTACATTTCACTCATCTGCGATATACAGGGATATAGTCCGGAGGATCTTGCCAGGCTTTCTTCCTGTGCCTGACTTCCTGTTAGAAAGCCGCCTCCAGGGTTCTTTGCCGACGCAAAATTCAGGCAAACCATTTCTTTTATTACTTCCTGGTTTACCAATCTCGTGGAGGCCTGTATGGTTGTTTCACTTGTTACCTCTATTTTACATCCCCTATTCCTATGTAAATTAAGCAGTTCACCAACTTCATCTCCAATACTCTCCGGCATTTCAGGCTTATATAAAACCGATTTTGAAACTGCATAATCAAGTTCATCCTTGAATATAATTTTTTCATTGTCACTGTTTACATAGAATCCATCACTTAAAATTTCCAGTGTTTCCTTTGCAATTTCGACTCTTATTTCTCTGTTATTTATACCTGACATAGTTACTCCCCTCCTTACCTATTGCTTATAAATGATATTATTAACTTGTTAATAACATTATATTACTATGCTAGTCGTATTGTCAATGCATTTGAAGATTTTTTTACTTTCTGCAATAAAATAATTGGTGCAGATATGAACGCAAAGGTTTATAATACTGTATAAAAGGAGAAAGCCCATGGATATAAATTTTATAAAAGAAAAAATCAACACAGCAGAATATGACTTCTTAAGAACCGACCCCCATCTTGGGAATAACATATTAATACTTACTACTGCCGGGTCCATTTCCTATGGTACAAATGTGGAAACAAGCGATACCGATATAAGGGGTGTCACCTTGGAAGCCAAGCAGGATATTATGGGATTATCAAGCTTTGAACAGTTTGAGGACAGGGCCACCGATACTGTCATATATGGCCTTAAGAAATTTATCGGCCTCTGTTTGAACAGCAATCCAAATGTGCTTGAAATATTGGGCACACGGGAGGATCATCTTCTTGCCATAACAAAGGAAGGCAGGCTTTTAAGGGACAACATAAACCTATTTTTATCCAAAAAAGCCATCACAAGCTTCGGCAGTTATGCAACAGCTCAGCTGAGAAGGCTTCAAAATGCTCTTGCCCGCGACAGCTATCCCCACAAGGAAAAGGAGCAGCATATTTTAAACAGTATTTTAGGCCAGATGGATCACTTAAAGAGGACCTATAAGGCCTTTACAGACAGCGAAATTCAGCTTTATATAGATAATTCCGATAAAAAAGATGTTGAAACAGAAATATTTATTGATATTAACCTAAGCCACTACCCCCTCCGTGACTTCAAGAACATATATTGCGATATGAATAACATCGTTAAGGAGTATGCAAAGCTCAATCACCGCAACAGTAAAAAGGACGAATTGCATTTAAACAAGCATGCAATGCACCTTATACGCCTTTTGGTTACTGGGACTGAGATCTTGGAGGGCAAAGGAGTAAATACATATCGAGAAAAGGAACGCGAGCTTTTTCTTGATATCCGTAAGGGAAAGTACAGCTATAGTGAAGTATTTCAAATGGTTGACGAATACGAAAAAAGATTCAAGCTTGCTGCAGCAAATACTCCCCTGCCCGATGAACCGGACTACAAGGGTGTGGAGGATTTGATGATAGAAATATACAGGGAGCTAATGTTTTGATTTCAGTTTTATTACATATATTGACTAATGTATTTGTCTTACTATATACTTAATGTGTAATTAGTTTTTATCTATATTAAAAGTGACAAATGTAAGATTAATAACGCTTTTAATCAGGTGAAAGGAGTGTTGAACATGACAACAATAAACTTAGAGGTGCTTAATATATAATTTAATACTATCACAAGGTATAAGTTATTAGGGATTCTATTAAGGATTTCTCTATTTCTTAGGCTTTTGTGGTCAACCCATATAAGTAACCGTCACCTGGTAGCAAACTGCACGATAGGTTATCGTGTTTTTTTATGTCTAGGAAATTATGGTGTATGCCACACCACAATTTCTCATGACAACATCAAGGTTGCAAAATCACTTTATGATTTTGTTAATGTCTAAAAACGAGATTTGCAAGACACAAACAAATTTGCTTGTCATATTTGATACCGTGGAAATAGGTTTACTATGCCGCGGTATTTTTATATGCTTTTTTGGTTTAAGCTGCTGTAATGCACCATCTTACCAGCAATTAACAAGGATATACATATATGGGTACCTAATTAAAGCTCAAACATAACAAAATCATGAAATGATTTTGTTATGTTTAATCATTGTCGTTAGAAATTGTGGTGTGGATACACCATAATTTCCTAGACATTAAAGAAGGAGAAACAAAAATATATGAGCAATTTTACAATTATTTCATCGCAAAAGAATTGGCTTGAATCAGATGCAATTAACCAGCTTAAAAAACTCAGCACCCTTCCTGGAGTTGTCCACACTGTAGGATTACCCGACCTTCATCCCGGCAAGACTCCTGTGGGATGCACAATAATTACAGAGGGAATGATATATCCCCATTTGGTTGGAAATGATGTAGGCTGCGGCATGGGCATTTACACAACATCCCTTGAAAAGAGAAAGGTTAAAACCGATAAGCTTGCAAAAAAACTTGATTCAATTTCCAGCCTGAAGGAAATTGACCTACCAAATGGCTTGGATTTTGAGCCTTTATCCTCCCCTCTAGGAACAAGCCTTGGAACCATAGGAGGCGGAAATCACTTTGCAGAGTTTCAGGAAACAGTTGAGATTTTCGACGAGGCAGCATTTAAAGATCTGGGTTTTGACAAAGGCCAAGTAACTCTGCTTATTCACAGCGGTTCAAGAGGATTCGGTCAGACTGTGCTAGATGAAAGCATACGGGTTTATCAGGCTCAAAAAGGCCTTACCATAGGCTCAGATGGGGCTGACAACTACCTAAAAAAGCATAATGATGCCGTAAGCTGGGCTCTTAAAAACAGGGATATGATTGCATACCGCATTTTAAAGGCTGTAGGAGCAGAGACAGAGTGTAGAAGGCTACTTGACTCCTGCCACAACAGCATAAGCATAAAGGAGCTTGAAAATAAAGGACTCTTTATTCACAGAAAAGGTGCTTCACCTTCCGACAATGGTGCTGTAATAATTCCAGGCTCTCGCGGCTCACTCTCATATCTGGTAATGCCACAAAATAATTTTGAAGCTTCGGGTTATTCATTAGCTCATGGGGCAGGACGCAAATGGGAACGCAGCCTTTGCAAGTCCAGGCTTCAAGGAAAATATACCAAAGAAAGCATAAGATGGACAGCACTAAAAAGCAAGGTAATTTGCAACGAAAACAATCTGCTTTTCGAGGAGGCACCTGAGGCATATAAAAATATAGATACTGTAATTCAAAGTCTCCTGGATTTTGAATTAATAGAAGTAATAGCAACCTTTAAACCTATACTAACCTATAAAGCATAATTGGAGGATATATGTGGATACAAATAAGTTCTGGAAGAGGCCCTGATGAATGCGAGCTGGCAGTAGGCCTTTTCCTTAAAGATTTTCAAAAAGAATGCACTGAGAAAGGCATTAATACCCAAGTTCTTGATGCAGAACTTGGAAACAAAAAAGGAAACTTCAAATCAGTTTTGGTTTCATTGCACCTTGATGAAGGTTCAGCTGAGGTAGTTCCAGTTGATGTAGTCCCAGCTGATGCATATAATAGCAGCATTATAAGCGGCACAATACTGTGGATTTGCAAAAGCCCTTACAGACCTAATCATAAAAGGAAGAACTGGTTTATAAATATTGAGGTATTAAAGCCCCCAGAAAAACTGGAATTCCAAGAAAAGGACGTAAAATTTGAGTCTATGAGAAGCTCCGGCCCCGGTGATCAAAATGTAAACAAGGTGGAAACAGCCGTAAGGGCATTCCACCTTCCAACGGGCTTTACTGTTACTGCCAGTGAGGAAAGGTCCCAATACATGAATAAAAAGCTGGCTCTCACCAGGCTTGTTGCTCTTATAAAATCTAAAAACCACGAGGGAAATGAAAACCATAAAAAAGACGCATGGATGCAGCATAACACCCTTGAAAGAGGCAACCCTGTGAGGGTCTATGAGGGTAGCAGTTTTAAATTGATCAAGAAAGATATTAATGGAGAATTTTAATGAGCTATAGTTATATTGATGGATTTACCAATACAAAAGTACCTGTTCGTTTCTTTAGGAACGAGCAGGTCAGATTTGAGAAAAATGCTTTGGAAGAGCTTAAAAACCTTTTGCTCTTATCAGATACAATTGAAAGAATCAAAGATACCTCCTTCCCTATTCAGATAAATATTTAGATCAATTTAACATATTCTGGTCTATGCTATCAAATGCTGCCAACTTCGCCTTTGCAAACAGGCTCTTTCTGGGCTTGATGGTTTACAAGGCATTAAACGGTATCTTAAATGAGTTTGACTTCAAGCTTCTTTACGACTCTCCTCACAACCTTGTATGGAAGGAAGAATTTGATGGCAAACCCTGTTTTCTTCACAGGAAAGGTGCATGTCCATCTAGAGGCATGAGTCAGATGACAGGAACTAACTTTGAATACTTTGGCGAACCTGTTTTCATTCCAGGCTCAATGGGCTCATCCAGCTTTATTCTTGCTGGGCTCGGTAACAGAGATAGCCTTTTTAGTTCTAGTCATGGTGCCGGAAGGAGCCTGTCCCGTGGCAAGGCTAAAAAGGAAAGCACCGCTCTCTTTAAGGAGTTTATAAATAGGTTTAAGGTAATAACACCAATTGATCCAAATAAGCCGGATATTAAATGTAGGCCGGATATACTGAAGAAATGGGAGGATGAGCTTAAATCTGAAGCACCCTATGCATACAAGGAGATAACCCCTATTATTAAGACACATGTTGATAATGGACTTGCAAAAGTAGTTGCACAGCTTGAGCCTATTCTTACAATAAAAGGTTAGCGGTACAGCACACCTCCAAACATAGTATTTCCTGTATAAACTTGCCATACGATGTGGTGGCTTTTGGATTTTTACTCAAAGTACACCGACCCTTTGTTCAGGGATACGGATGTATCTGCCCTAAGCAAACGTTAATTATCATTATGATTAATCCATATCAAACAGTAAAAACTGAGCATCTGATGAAATGTTAGTAACATTTTTTCTAACTCCATCCTTTACATAAATATATAATGCTCCTGGACGTTCTTCTACTAGTTGTTTCCAGCGTTTGCTTTCCATATATTTATCAAAATAAAAACAATAAAACCTTGTTTTTTATAATAACTTCCATTTATAACAGAAGTTATATAATTCCAGTTTTTTATCTGTGATAACTTCTAAGCCTCGCTATTCAGCCTGTCCATAGATGCTCGGGCTTCGCTGGATTTGGATTAGTACACAATATTATTTACAGCTTTGTTTCTAAACCCATTCATGTCCATGCATCTTTATAAATTTAATTTCATCTTGATAATGCACAAGATGCCCTTCATCTATCATCTTTTTAAATACCTCATCACCATCATTTGCCTTTATAATCAATGTATTCCACAAAGTTTCCAATCTAAACACTATTTGATCAATTAAGTCATTTCGTCGGTTCATTCCATAAGCATTTAAAAATACAGCAATTCTTTTTTTGCGGTTGTTTCCATGTTTATTGGATTTATAATTTGTTAACACATCACAGGCTGGATCATACACTAATCTACCAAGCGGAACAAATGTATATAATGTGTATGCTATATCCCATATACGTGGTCCAGGGCAAGCAGTGTCAAAGTCAATTATTCCACTAACCTTACCACCTGAAAACACTACGTTATACGGAGCACAATCATTATGACAAATAACCTCTATTGGCAAAGTGCCCGGATATGACAACATCCACTCATCATCTATATGTCTGTCAAAAGAAGCTGAAATATCGTGAAAGCTCTTTAAAATATTTGCAATATCAATAAGAACTTCATCTGTCATCATATATGCTTTTAGTCGAGGAAACTCTACTGCAGCTTCCCCATGAATAAAGGATAGTATTTCACGATTTTTTTCATCAATACCATAAAATTGGGGGGCCCATTTAAATGTGTTCTTTTCTAAATGTTTTAATAGTTTATGTATTGTAGGGCTCCAACTTTTTAAAGGCCTTCTTACAGTTTCACCAATTCGAATGACCTCATTAACATTTCCACCTGCCAAAATCATCTCATTTTCATTCACCACTTCTACCTCATAGCTATCATTTAATAAATATAAACTTTTATCCAATGGGAGATTTCCTTGTTACCTTTTTCTATATTATATTTATCCCATTGACTATGTGTTATGTATATTTTCCGGAATATTCTATATGCTGTCTGGATTATTCTATGGTACATAAATTTATTTGTATTACTGTATAGTTGCCCCTGCTACTTAATTATAATTACTGCCTCAGATTCATTTAACACAGGAAAACATTTTACATTATCACCGAATATTTCAATTCTGTACCCAACGGCATTTTTAGTCGAACGTGGCTTCCATGCCTCATATCCACTTCTTCCATCTAGACTTTTTTCTAAATAAGGACCAAATGATACACTTTTATAATAAATCTCCTCCTGTAATGCTTCAATTAATAATTTTACAGAGTCTGGTTCTCTTTGTCTTATATTCAAATGATTTTCATTCAAGGAATCATATAAGTCATTTAAATCTTTACAATCAGATTCAGCAATAAGCATCGTAATAGCAATAGAAATTCTTTTCGAGTTACTTTCATCTAAATGTTTCTTAGCATATTTCATATCTCCAAAGCCCGGTCCAAAACCAGTATGCTTTACCATCAATATAAAAGAAGAAACAATTAATAAAGCAATACAAAGTGCTATAAAAATATTCCTTACCCAACTTGTTTTTTTAGATATAATTAAGAAAGTTCCCAAAATCATAGGAGTACATAATAAACTAGCCAAAAGTATTGTGCTTGATCTAAAGTACTCAAAATATGTTGGATAATCTACATATATATAATCCAAATAGTTATAATTATAGTCCAAACATAGTACTAATGGCCCCCAAATTATTAGGAATATCCCTAGAAGAGTAGCCCCACTAATTTTAAATAATAAAATATTTTTAATCTTCAAGATAAAACCTCCTATACAAACTGGGATTGATGTCCTAGTATATACCCTGCTATTTGATTTATAACTTCATGCGGGTGACATCTCCATAATGCCAAATCGTACATTTTAAATATTTCGACTTTTTTATCTTCATTATTCAAACTTTCTTTGATTAAGAGTTCATGTATTTTTATAATAAAGTTATTTAATTCATTTTCATATCCAGTAAGTAAGTTAAATTCATTATCAGAAGCCATTCTTTCTCCTTTACATTAAGCCATATATGATTTTTAAACCCCAAAGCCATTCCTTTGCAATTCGCCATAGCCTAGGTAAGCCTTTGAAGCGACCCTCAGCTTTTCCCCAGCTCCAAACCGGACAGGCTCCTGCTTGTTACGCAGGGGTTAAAGCCCAACAAGACGTACCCCATGGACAGGGTACTTAAAATTCCCCTATAAACTATTGATTACTATAATTATAGTGAATGATCAGCTATTATTTTAGTACCTAATGCTTAAATTCTAAATCAATATTTGATCCCTTTGTCCAATCAACATAAAAAAGCAATCTATGTATGACTTATTTCTTTTTTGTAACTAAATGTCCTTTAATAAACAGAATAACGGCCAACGCAACAATAAATAATAATGCAATCACAAAAAAGCACATCATGAAACTCCTCTATACATACATAATAAAATCTCCAAAGCCCTGCCTTCAAAATCAGAACTCATAAATTTTTTATATATAATGGTAACATCAAAACAATTCCTACTGGTATCGCAAAAAAATCATTAATGATGTTGCATTCAAAACTGCCCTGAAAATTGTAAACTTTTGAACTTGAGCCAGGCAATAAACAAATATAAATACTGACCATAATTGTGAGACCACTATAACTAAAGAAAATAAATTATATATGTTTTTTGCTATGACATCTTGATTTATAATTGTTAGATTTGGGGAAAACATTTTCTCGCCGAATACAACATACTGTGGAATCCATAGTAGAAAAGTTATTACGTATGGCACATTTGACCATATAAATGCCTTAAAAATATTATAATAGCTTCCTCTGCCGCCCTAAAATTTACCTATTAACACAATTGGTACACTCAAATCTACCATTTTCTATTATACTCATCGGATATTTAGGTTTTATCAATATAGTAGCCCAAAGTTTAAACTCTTTAATCATATTTGCCCCATTTTTTGTTTTTAACCCGTGATACGATGTCACAGCTTGTGTTCAATTTCACCAAGCGTTTGCATACAAGAAGCTTTTGAGGGTTGTTAGGATAGAAACCAGGTTCACCCTCCACAAAAACCGTCTTACAATCTAGATTTTATCATCACTTTCAATTCTGCTGCAACAAATATCCATTATTATATGGATTGAATCATAATAAGGTTTGTGATATCATCTTGATTGTGGGTATTTTGTATACATAATGTAAAGCTTATAATAAACCAAGGAGTTCGTGTAATGTCACTCGTAAGTAAATACTGGCCTTTTCTACTTTTAGTTGCCTCAAATGTTTTTATGACCTTTGCCTGGTATGGCAATCTTAAATATAAAAATAATTCAATGCCGCTTTTTTATATAATTCTCTTAAGTTGGGGTATAGCCTTTTTTGAGTACTGCTTTATGATCCCTGCCAACAGGATTGCATCAAAAAATTTTGATACTGCACAGCTTAAAATTGTCCAGGAAGCAATAACCTTAGTAGTCTTTGGTTTTTTCTCGGTATTCTTTTTAAAAGAAAGCTTTAAACTTAATTATGTTTTATCCTTCATCTGCATTTTAGGTGCAGTATTCTTTGCATTCAAAAAATTCTAAGGATCAAGACTTACTCAAACTTTATTATAAAACCGATTTTTTTCCCTCTTTCAAAGCCCAGTTGGTCATAAAACTTAAGAGTTTCCTCATCTCGTCCTGACATAAGCATAACCTTATAACACCCTTTTTCCCTTGCTATATCTATTGCCTTTTTAATTAGTTTTGTTCCATACCCTTTTCTGCGATAGCCTTCATGTGTAACAACATTTTCAATAAGGCCATAAGGCCTGGCTCCTCTTGTAAGATTTTTTATGACAACAAGCACACAGGCAGCAGCAAGTACCCCTCCTGCATCCAATACAAGATAATTCTGACTTGGATCAGCTAAAATCTCCTCCCACAATTTAGTCAGTGGCCCATCCACATCAAGCTCAGTATCATCTTTATTCAAATGCTTGTATAGTATAAGCAGGTCTTGAAGTTCATCTTTAGTAGCATATCTTACTTCTTCACTGAAATTATTAATCTTACCTTTCTTTTGTATTTTCATTCTCATAGGTATATAATTTATGCCGTTGTTAACAGTTTCCTCTCCCTCATTCTCAAAACCAAGCTTATGGTATATATCAACAGCATATGGTGAAGAGTTTACCGTTACCTCATTGAGTTCCGGATCTTTTGCTATGCATATCCGTAATGCCTCATGAAGCAGCTTTCTCCCAATCCCTTTAGAGTGGAATTCCTTTTCTACAAAAAACATGCTGACATGATTATTATCCCTCATGGCCAAAATACCCGCCAGCTTTCCTTTCACAAAACCTCCCAATATAAAGAACCGTCCGCTTCCAATAAACTTTTCCAATTCTTCCGGCTTAATAAATTTTTTAAAGGTTTCAATGCCTTCTTCTTCATAGCCGGGTGCCACAAATTCACTGAAAACACTCCAGACCAAGCTGATAACCATAGGTAAATCAGCTCTATCAATAACCCTTATCTCCATAATCCCTCCAATATCACCACACTAATTTCCCACCACTTATAATATTTTACCATAAAATAAAAGATAACCCATATTGATTATCTTTTATTTTACTTAAATGCAAAATTGCAAATTATTTTGTTTTTTAATTCAATTTTATACCTAATATTAGCCAAACATGGCAAGAAGGAATCCCGCTGCAACTGCTGATCCTATAACACCTGCAACATTCGGCCCCATTGCATGCATCAATAGAAAGTTGGCGGGGTTTGCTTTTTGCCCTTCAACCTGGGACACTCTGGCTGCCATAGGTACAGCAGATACACCGGCAGAACCTATAAGCGGATTTATCTTTCCGCCTGTTATAAAGGACATGAGTTTACCCAGCAGCAATCCGCCGACTGTGCTGAACATAAAGGCCATGAGCCCTAGAGCTATAATTTTTAGCGTCTCCGGCTTTAAAAAGTTTTCAGCAACTGCAGTAGCTCCTACGGTTGTTCCTAGGAATATTGTAACAATATTTATTAGTGCATTTTGAGCTGTATTTGAAAGCCTTTCAACAACACCCGATTCTCTGAAGAGATTACCCAGCATAAGCATACCTACAAGGGGTGCAACTGCCGGAAGCAGCATTACAACCAATATGGTTACCGCAATTGGGAATATTACTCTCTCCAATTTGGACACTTCCCTAAGCTGCTCCATCTTGATTTCTCTTTCCTTTTTAGTTGTAAGTAGCCTCATAAGCGGAGGTTGGATCATAGGGATCAATGCCATGTATGAATAGGCTGCAATTGCAATCGCCGGCAAAAGCTCAGGTGCAAGCTTTGTCGTAAGGAATATTGCTGTTGGACCGTCAGCACCTCCTATAATACCTATTGATGCTGCTTCTTGGGGCGAAAATCCCAGCAATATGGCTATAACAAATGCAATATAAATACCTAGCTGTGCCGCAGCTCCCAAAAGCAAACTGGAAGGTCTGGCAATCAGCGGGCCAAAGTCAGTCATCGCACCAACTCCAAGAAAAATAAGCGAAGGATAAATCCCCTTTTTTACGCCCATATACAAATAATACAATAAACCGCCAGGCTGACCGTCACTTTCAGGACTCATAAGCCCTGCAAGGGGCAAATTAGCCAATAAAACCCCAAATGCTATGGGCAGCAGCAGCAAGGGTTCAAACTTTTTCCCTATAGCCAGGTATACCAATACACAAGCAACCGCTACCATAATGCCCTGCTGCCATGTAAAGGCTGAGAAACCTGAATCGTTCCATATCTTAACCAATGTATCAATAAATGAAAAAGACACTTTTTTCCCCCTCCTTTACGTTTTCAAAAATGCAAGAACATCACCTGTGGAAACAGAAGTGCCTTTAGCAATTGAAACAGCTGTGATTAACCCATTCTCCGGTGCAGTAATCTCATTTTCCATTTTCATAGCTTCAAGTATAAACAAAATATCTCCCTTTTTAACAGCTGCACCTGCTGATACTCTCACATCAAGGATCATGCCCGGCATTGGAGATTTAACAGGCTCCCCATCCCCTGAGGTCACCTGATTTGTAGCTGAAGTTGCTTGTGTAGGAGTCACAGGCTGTGCAGGCACTGTTGCGGGCTGTGATACATATACTTTTTCTGCCGTTTCAGTAGTTTTGACAATGGTAGCATGACCTCTTTCAACCTCAACCTCATAATTCTTTCCGTTTATGGTAACTATATATTTCATTTTATTCAACTCTCCTGTTATATTAATTCATTAATCCAATGCACGAATAGATTTAAACTGAAGCTCCGATAAAGGTATCTTCGATTCATCACTGACAATAGCCATGATCATAGCCGCAGTTTTTTCATCAACACCCATAAGCTTTAATTCTCCTGAAGTCCAGCCTGTATCGTTGTCAGCCTGCTCACCCATAACTTCCTGTGCTTTTATTTCTTCTTTAATAGCTGCAGTATTTTTGTTTGCAATAAAATTTACAGCAGCAGACTGAAGCTTAATAAAAAAGCTTAAGAATATTAAGACTGCAAATACCACACCTATCCCAAATAACGAAACCAATAAGCTGTCTGTTAAAGTCATTTGCACCCACCCTTTACACCTTTTGAATAGAATAAGAAACCCTGGTTGCTGTTTTCTCTTCTTTTTCTTTAAAGAATTTTTCAGCTATCTGAGGGAAAATTATATATGAAAGCACGTCTTCATCTGTTTTACACATACCTCTAAGCTCTTTTTTGATTTTATCGAATTCAGGAGCCAATGTGTCTGCGAACCTTTTAGTAATTGGCTTTTCATCACCCAAAACCTTTTTGACAAGTTCCGGATCTACCTCCCCGGGTGCTTTGCCGTATTCACCCCTTACATATGACTTGACTTCCTTGGAAATTGCCTTGTACCTCTCACCTAGAAGTACATTTGTAGCGGCCTGTACGCCTACCATCTGACTCATAGGTGTGACAAGGGGCGGATAACCTAGATCCTTCCTCACCCTCGGAGTTTCCTGCAAAACCTCATCCAGTCTATCCAGTGCATTTTGCTGTTTCAACTGTGCTATAAGGTTTGACAGCATTCCTCCAGGTATCTGGTAAACCAAAGCATCTGTTTCTGTACCAAGAACATATGTGTCCAGTACCCCTGATGCAATAAATTTATCCTTGACCGGCCTGAAGAAGTCATTGATTGTCTTTAACATATCACTTTTTAAGCCCGTCTGATATCCTATTTGATTCAATGCATAATTGAGTGTTTCGGTAGCCGGCTGGGAAGTTCCGCCTGAAAAAGTTGAAATAGCAGTATCAATACCGTCACATCCGGCTTCAATAGCCTTGATATAAGTGATAGGTGCAAGGCCTGTGGTAGAATGTGTATGGAGAAAAACAGGCTTTTTAACCTTGCTTTTAAGTGCCTTTATAAGGTCATAAGCTTCCTGAGGACCCATTATTCCTGCCATATCCTTGACACATATGGAATTCACACCCATACCTTCCAACTGTTTGCCAAGCTGTACATAGTTTTCAAGGTTATGAATAGGGCTTGTTGTGTAGGAGATGGTTCCTTGTGCATGCCCACCGCATTTTAGAGTCTCATCGACTGCTACTTCAATATTTCTAAAATCGTTTAGAGCATCAAAAATTCTCAGTATGTCCATCCCGTTTTTTATTGAACAGGACACAAACTTTCTTACTACATCATCCGGATAGTGCTTATATCCCAATATGTTCTGTCCCCTTAGAAGCATCTGAAGCTTTGTTTTTTTTAGCTTGGATTTCAGCTTCCTAAGCCTCTCCCAGGGATCTTCAGCGAGGTACCTCAAGCAGGAGTCAAAAGTGGCTCCTCCCCAACATTCAATAGAATAATAACCAACCTCATCCATTTTTTCAAGAATACCTTCAAAATCACTATATGGCATCCTTGTAGCTATAAGAGATTGATTCGCATCCCTTAACACCGTTTCAGTAATGTTTACTTTCATTTCCATGCCACCCCATCTAATATTATATAGTAACGCAACAATGCTAATAATTACATGATTACAAGTTAAAAACAAAATTTATATGTGATTTTGCAATCTCTCTAAACATTAAAAAAAGCCTTAATAAAAGGTTTCTTCATTGAAAATCTTAATTATAATTTGGAATGTTTTCAAGATATTCTTACCACATTATAGGTATCATAAAACTCATTTTTTGATCAAATCAAAATGCCTAAACATTTTAATTAACATTGTGATCATTATATCATAGTTTCTTATAGATAAACAAACTGTTTTGCAAATATGGTGCCTCTTACATCATATAGACACCATATTTGCAAAATAGAGTTTTAGTTTAACTTTAATGCTTCCTGAGTTCCTTCTGAAACTTTGCAAAATGCCTTCCTGCTTGTTTCTCCTTAAACCTTAACTTACCTTCCTTCTTGGCCTCAAGGTGAGCCATTTCCTTTTGGAGCTTGAGCCATGATTTCCACCTTCTCTCTTCAAGTCTACCCGATTCCAAAGCTTCCCTCACAGCACATCCCGGCTCATTTCCATGGCTGCAGTCATGAAAACGGCAAGACCCTGCTATTTCTTCAACATCCCCGAACATAATTTCCATACCTTCATCTGCTTCCCATGGAAGCAGTGATCTCATCCCTGGTGTATCCATTACAACCCCGCCGTCCGGCAATAAAAGCAGCTCCCTATGTGTTGTTGTATGCCTTCCCTTGCTGTCATCCTCCCTTATTCCCTGAGTTTTAAGCAGTTCTTCACCAGCCAGAAGGTTAACAAAAGTAGATTTGCCTACACCTGAAGATCCCAGCAGTGCTATTGTTTTTCCCTTAGTAAAGTATTTTCTGATTTCCTCAATTCCCTCTCCCGTTACACAGCTGATTGCATGAACCTCTACTCCCGGGGTAGTTTCATATACAATTGCTTTTTTGCTTTCCACATCATCACATAAGTCTGCTTTTGTAAGCACAACAACAGGTATGGCCCCGCTATCCCAGGCTGCTATCATATACCTCTCAAGCCTTTTCATATTAAAATCCCTGTTTAACGATTGTATAAGAAATACAATATCAACATTTGATGCCACAATCTGTTCTCTGACCTCTATCCCTGCTGCAGCCCTGGAAAACTTGGTTTTTCTTTTTAGTACAGTACATATGAGATTCGCTTTAGCATTATTGTCATATTGTACCAGCAGCCAGTCTCCAACAGCAATCTGCATGCCGTCACCATTTTTATTTAGCGGCCTTTGGATCAGTATTTCGCCTGAATCGGTGGCTGCCCGAAGAGTTTGACCGTAATCTGCAATTATCCTGGCCGGAAACATGCCTTGTTCCAGTTTTTCATTATATTCAGTATAAAAATATTCGTCCCATCCATAATCTATTATACTCATTAATCCAATCCATCCTTTATCATTCTCTTTTCATCCTGCCTGCGTTTCTTTTTGTTTTTCATATTGTTATCCTGTATTCTGGTTCTGGGATTTATCACCCAACTCCCGCGTATTTCCTTCATATAATCAAAAGTGTTCTTCATTTTTTTCATACTTCATCACTCCATTTTTTATAGTTTTAGCTCTTCCATAGATATAAAAATACCGCAGATGTCGACCACCTGCGGTATTTTGCCAATATTTTGTAACAATTAAAAAGCATTAACAAAATCACGAAGTGATTTTGCAACCTTGGTTGTTGTCGTGAGAAATGTGGTGCAGTATGCACCATAATTCTTAGACATAAAAAAAACACGCTACCAATTGCGTGCTGCTTATTTTTGTTACACGATTCAGGTTGCTCGAAAGAAGCTGCACAGGTAACACCAAAAAGCCTAATCCTAGACAGGCATTCGTGTCAACCTCTGCCGGTATTCAATTAGTTAAAAACCACCTCGGCATTTTTTACAGACATTAAAACAACTCCTTTCGTGTTTATTTTTATAGATTCAATCAATCTTTATTCCATACAATAATATTATATTGCTGATTCCAACCATTGTCAACGCATATCACCATATTTACCCATATTTATATCTCAATTTTGCCATATACACCACCGCCTCCGACCTCTATCCCTATTTTACCTTCCCTCGCCAGCACAATGTTTCGTGCAATGTCATCTTTCACAACCTCCGAAAGCTCTTCAAAGCTTACATCATGCAATACCTTCATTTCGCTCCCAAACCTGTCAACCAATCTGTCAATGGTTTTAGGCCCTACCTTTGGTAAAAACTCCAATGGCACCTGGTATATATATGGCGGTCTGCTATCCATTTGAGGCAAATCTCTATCTCGGATAAGCTCAAGCCTGTCCCGGACACCTACCACTACAGCATGCCTATCAGATACAGGACACTTTAAAACAGGCGGAGTACCCTCTACCACCTTTTCACAAACATCACAGAATGTACGGTGATATTTTCCAAGCAGTGGATTTAAACCGTAATTAGCGGCAATTCTTCTTCCATCCTGGTTTCTTAATGCCATTAACACCTCATTAAAGTTGGCATCCATCATCTCAAAGATGTTGTATTCCCTACCCATCTTAGGTAGAGAATGAGCATCAGAATTGCTTATAAATGTTTTTCCATCAAGCTCACTCAAGTGACTTGCCATAGCTGTGTCTGCACTTAAACCCAATTCAACCGTAAATATTTTTGCAAAAGATTTGTCGTCGAATATCTCGTGAAGCGAGCTGCAGCAATTGCCATAAAAGCTCTTATGGGGCGTAAAGGCATGAGCAGGAATCAGGAACCCTCCCATATCATCCACGATATCGAAAAGTTCCTGTCCGGTAAGCCTGCTCATCAGGCTTGAGTGTCTTATGTTTTTCATGTGCTTACTCATTTCCGCTGAAAAGGCCTTTATTTGCTTCAGTGTAGAAAAGAAACAAAGAGAATGTGCACTGCACCCGTGCCTTTCATGAGTCTCTATCTCGGCACCGGGTATTATACACTGCTTTTCCCTGTACTTAAAGCCTCCCTCAGGCTGCTCATACAGCTCTTTCCTATCAATCATTTCATCAATATCCTCAAGTACATAAGGAGAAATACAATCAACAACACCTATTATGTTGATCCCTTTTCTTAAGGAGTCATGTGCAATGTTTTCAAAGGTTAAATTATTAGCTGTTGCTTTCTTTATCTCTTTTCCGCTTGATGAACGGCCTATATGAACGTGCAGGTCAACAAAATATTTGTCCATAAACAATCCTTTTCTGTCTTAATATATATTATTGTTTACCTATCTCGCCATCTTTAATACAAAATCACACTTCAATATATTTTTTATCAATAATGTCAGCAAGCCAAATAGTTTCATTTCCGTGGTAAAACTTAACACCCTGAAGCCAGGCCTCTTTTGCATGTATTTTTAGAAGCACGGGAGCCATATCCCTTCTCTTACCCACCAGTGATGCAGTGTCTGTATCGGATGAAAGATGAACGTACTGCCTGCCTCTGGGTGACAGCCCTTCTTTCATTATGGAATCAAGAAATCGCCTTGCTGTTCCATGATACAGTATTTCCGGTGGTTCCTCAGGTTCCTTTATTATTTTTTGGGGTATTGAATGCCCATAAAGAGCCCTAATCTTTCCATCCCTTATCTCAAATCGTTTTTTATCCGACACTTCCATAGACTTTGCTATGTCTTCAAGGGTAACATGCTTCCATTTCCTATCTTCTCTTAATGATGCAATAAGCTGCTGTACATCTACTGCTCCGTTTTCATCCATTTCCAGTTCATACTCCCAAGGTGCATGCCTTAAAGCGTACGAAATTTCCTTACTTAACCCAACATAATTCATTTTTATACCTTCTCTCTAATCAAACCGAATACTCTTCGAGAAGTCTTTGCTTCATTTCCCATAAAGGCTTTGACAAGTCCACATAGTACTTGTGAGGGTTCTCAAACCTTTTCACCTCATCCCAAAGGGTATCCACCTGTTCTTTACAATATTCCTTTATATCTTTTAATTTGGGGCTTTCATACACACATACCCCTTTATCAAATATCTTCACCAGAAGCTTTTCAGCTCTAAAACTGGTAACTATTTTCCTTTTCCATGTGTATTCAGGGTCAAACAATTCGTAGGGCATATTCTCATCTATTGTTTCATCTACGCCGGTTAATACATCGGCAATAGCCTTTCCAGTATCTTTGTCAAACAGCCTCCATGTATGTTTAAACCCTGGATTGGTGATTTTGCCTACATTTTCACTAAGCTTTATCTTTGGCTGGATTTTACCGTTATCATCTACGGCTACAAGCTTATATACTCCACCAAAAACCGGCTCCGACTTTGACGTTATAAGCCTTTCGCCCACTCCAAAAAGGTCCACCTGTGCCCCTTGCAACAAAATATCTCTTATAATGTACTCGTCAAGTGAATTGGAGGCCACAATCCTGCAATCTTGGAATCCCGCTGCATCAAGCATCTTCCTAGCTTCCTTTGATAAGTATGTGATATCTCCCGAGTCTATTCTGACGCCTTTAGGCCTAAAGCCCTTTGGAACAACCTCTTCATTAAATACCTTTATTGCATTTGGTATACCTGACTTTAACACGTTGTATGTGTCAACAAGGAATGTACAGCTGCCAGGATATGTCCTTGCATATGCCCTAAAAGCTTCCAGTTCACTTGGGAACATCTGAATCCAACTGTGAGCCATTGTTCCTATTACAGGTATGTCAAACTCACTTTCTCCTATGGTGCATGCAGTTCCTACACATCCGCCGATATACGCAGCCCTTGCCCCATAGATTGCACCGTCATAACCCTGAGCCCTTCTTGCACCAAACTCCATTACATCCCTGCCGCCCGCAGCCCTAACAATTCTATTGGCCTTTGTTGCTATGAGGCTTTGGTGGTTTATTGTAAGAAGCACCATTGTCTCGATGAATTGTGCCTCTATTACAGGGCCTCTTACTGTTATAATGGGCTCATTGGGAAATATGGGAGTTCCTTCAGGTATGGCCCATACATCACAGCTGAATTTAAAGTTTTTTAGATACTGAAGGAACTGTTCGTTAAAGAGCTTCTTGCTCCTTAAGTAATCTATATCCTTTTCTTCAAACCTGAGATTTTTTATATATTCTATCAGCTGCTGAACACCTGCCATAATGGCAAAACCGCCGTTATCTGGGATCTTGCGGAAAAACATATCAAAGTAAGCGATTTTATCCTTTAATCCGTTTTCAAAATAACCGTTTGCCATTGTAAGCTCATAGAAATCAGTCAGCATGGTCAAATTCATTTTATTCATTTATTCTACACCTCCTACAATTTCCACCCCGTTTGTTGCCATGTTGTAAAGTGCTACTGCCTGCATCAAATCGCCGTTATGCATACCCAAATCGTAAGTTTCAACTGCGTTGATTGGGACGATAACTCTTGTCTTCATGTTTTGCCTGTTGAACCATGTTTTTAATGTTGTGGCAAACTGTTGTACACAAATGTCGGTACAATCTCCGGTAACTATGAATGTATCAATATTTTGATTTTCATTCAGCCAACTTTGGAATTCCTCTTCAATAAACCCATTTGTAGAATTCTTGGGAATAAGCTTGTAACCGCCTACACTTTTTAGTTCATCGACAATTTCCCATTCACTTGTACCTTCCATGCAGTGAGCAGGGTATGCATCAAACTCAGGCGAAGCATCAGTGTGGCAATCAGCAAACGCAATCTTTTTAATTCCCAAATCATCACACATTCTCGACAGTTTTTCTATCTCAGGAATCACACCTTCTACCCTTGGACTTTGCAGTGCACCCTCCCTAACAAAACCGTTGATCATATCCACAATTACAAGAACGGTATTATCTTTGTGTAAGTCATTAATTCTCACACTAGGAAGTTTTATCAGCATATCATATATTTCACCAAGAGTTTCAGCACTTTTTTTCAAAAAGTCGTTTTTATTTATTTTGTTCATTACATTCCTCTCCCTTCATCCATTTGATAACAATAAACAAATATTAAATGTTTCCCATCCACTCGGTATTATACCTAAAAAGTTTTGAAGGCCTGTGACCCGCATCCTTTGTATATTCATCAGTTTCGATCACCATATCCGATATTTTTCTTCTGAAATTGGCCTTAAGAAGTTCTGTATCCAAAATAACTTCATAAACTTGCTGCAGCTCAGTCAGTGTAAATTTTTCAGGCATTAGGTTAAATGCAATGTTGGTGTACTCAATTTTGTTCCTAAGCCTTTCAATAGCATACTGAATTATTTTGGGGTGATCAAAGGCTATACCTTGGGATTCAACTACTTCACTATCAACTTTTATTATTTTTCCCTCAACAGTTATAATCGTCTTTACCACTGCAGATAAGGTTTCCTCATCGCTGGTCAAACTCAGCCTGTTCAACTTTTCGACTACATATCCATTTTCTGTGACGGTCCTTTGCTCCTGATAAACTTTGCTCGACACGGTAAACCACTTGGCATCATCAGCATCATCGCTGGCCTTTATTTGTAGGGTTTTACTATCTAGCAGCGAAATATATGCAACGCTTATAACTCTTGTACGCGGATCTCTTCCTACATCCCCCCAGGTATAAAGCTGCTCCATATATATATTGTCAATATTGGTTTCCTCTTTAAGCTCTCTTAATGCTCCTTCATGAAGGCTCTCATCCATTTTTATAAAGCCACCCGGAAGTGCCCATTGACCAATTGAAGGATGGTCACCTCTTTTTATCATCAGAAGTCTTAAAACCTTTTCCGGAAGCTTCCTGTAGTTTTCCTTTTCCTCATCAGTAACTGTAAAAACCAGCATATCAACTGTAACCGAAGGTCTTTCATATTTACCTGCATCGTAACTGTCTAAAAACTGTTCTTCTGTAAGTCCCTCTTTATTACGCACCTTATCTTTACCCATTAATATCACCTTTTAAATATTTATTTAATGTTATTATCACTTTGTTAATATCATTATATTACTCTTCATATAAAATTGTCAATCTTTTTAATTAAATTTTAAAGATTAAATTATTTATGGCATTTAATTTTTTGCACTTAATGTGTATTCCCTGTACACGGAGCAATAACCAAAACATCCAAATAGCCTTTTGGTCCTATCGGTTCAGCCTCCTTAATTGTAGTAATGGAATCCTTACCCGTAGCAGCCTTTAACTTGTCTTTCAGGTCCTTTGCCGTACCGAATCTTGTGTCAGTCTGATCTACAATACTTGATAATATAGGAAAAACTTCTGCTCCTTCTGCAACCATTTTTTCTATTTCAGGAACAATTTTTCCAATAGTACAAAAAGACCCCGTCATTGCAAGGCCAATTTTTATTCCTTGAAGCAACATATCCTATACCCCCAACTCGCCTATGATATTGAAAATAGTCTCTTTTATAAACTTAGCAGCAGTAATGGGGGCAACCTTACCAGGAAGAGATAAAGCCCAAATAGCTTTCACACCGCTTTCCTTTGCCTTATCAAAGTCCACTCCCCCAGGCTTAGAGGCTAAATCTATGATTAAACAGTCTTTATTTACAAGCTTTAACTTATTTTCATCAAGAACAATGCTTGGAATAGTGTTGAAAATTGCATCCGCCTGAGGAATAGCATTATCTAAATCCTTCAATAACACAGGTTTATAGCCATAGCTTTTAATCCAGGCTATATCCGAGTATTTTCTTGCCTCAACATATACATTTGCACCAAGTCCAGCAAGCATTTTTGCAAGTATTTTACCAATTCTTCCAAATCCAAGTATTACACACATGCTGTCATGAAGGGTTATAGGCATTTCCTCCATAGCAATTTGTATTGCTCCTTCTGCAGTCGGTATAGCATTTAGAACAGCCATATCCTCCCTTTCAATAATGTCAATGGTATTAACATTATAGATTTCAGCAAGATGCTGCACTTTTTCGCTTATTTTTCCTGCAATAAATACCTGGTTTTTTTTCATTGTCTGAAAGACTTCGTTTATGTATATTTTTCCCTGATGAAAAGGTGCATTAATAGTTTCGTTGTCATTCGAAAAAGGAAGAGGTCCTATTACAAAGTCTGATTCCCCTATAGCTGTATTCATGTCCGGGCTTTCGGATAGTCCTGTATTAAAGCTTGCATTATTAAAACCATATATGTTAACCTTGTAACCTTCTTGTGCAATTAAATTAGCAAGTTTAATGCTCCTAATATCCCCTCCGATAACGGTGAATTTTGAGTTGCCCATTTTTATCCCCCTGTGGTATTATGGTGACTAGTATATGTTATGTGACTTATGAGGTTTAAGTGCTTGTACTTGTGAGAAACCTCCAAACTAAAAAGGACCGCATTCAATGCAGCCCCTTTATTATTCACAACACTAATATACCTTTATTATGTTCCTTTAATTCATTTATAATTATGTAATGTCATTCCAAAATACCTGGCAATAATCACTATATCCGCCATATTTATTGCCCCATCCTGATTTATATCACATCCATCAATATAAGCAGCATCGCCTTTTACACTGTTGAATACCTTAGCCATTGCAACAATATCCGACATGTTTATGGAGTTATCCTTTACAATATCACCGGGCCAAATTTCCAATGGCTTATCCTGAGTCGTTATCTGAGTGACATTATCAGTAATTGCAACATTGCTAACCTCCCTTAATAGATAACCGTCTTTGCTAATCTTAAGTGAAACCGGTTCACTGCTATTTACGCCAATCTCAAAATAGCCTTCTCTATCAGTTAGAGTATACACCTCTGTCCCTGTTATCTCCACCTTAAATCCTTCATATATTAGTGAATTTGTTGTATCAAATCCCGGCTTGATATACCCGCATATCTTCTTATCAGAATTTGTGTCCAATACTTCACTTTGAGCAGGTTCAGGCTTATTTAGTCTGGAAAGTTTAAACCAATCAAAGTTGAATCTGCCTTCGCCTTTAAAAATGATATAGACATCCTTTGGTTTAAAATCAGCATTTATACGATTCAATAGGAATGCCTGCTCACAAAAACCCGATACACCAGTGTTTTTAAGCTCAATAGTACCTAAAACAGGACCATCAAGGCTATCCATCCTGATTTCAAGCTTGCCGTTCTTTGCATCATCCCCTTCAGAAGCTGCATTTACCGAGAAGATATCCATGCTGTCATATCCGGAATAACCGCTAAGTAATACACCTTTTATTACCGCATAGTCCCCGTCATCACAGGAGCTTATGTACCCACCTTCTTGTACTGCTCCTACAAGGCTGCAGTCTTCAGCTTCCACCTTTACAGGGCTTGAAAATCCTCCCGGTGCTGTGGGATGAGGCGTCGGTACGTAGGGCAGCTTTTTGAAAGATATGGCATCAGCTATGCATTTACCCTCAGACACAGACCTTACAATTACTGTAATCCAACTATCCTTAGCATACGATATAAACTTTCCGTAGTCTTTCTTTAAGATAAAATCACCTTTTGTACCCGCATTGTAAAAACTATCAATATATCTTTCATTATAAAAAACGGTGTATTTTGTAAAAGCATTTACAAAATCATCGGGAATTAATGCCTTAATCTCATAATAACCAGTCTCCGGGACTTTAAATCTCCACATGGCGGTACTTCCTATCTTTGTCGTTGACTTGTAGGATCCATTGGTACCGCCTTCTTCCTCCTGCCAATCACCTTTCTGTGAGTATCCGGTTGACGAGTTATCGATGACTGTTATGTCCGTGGGTGTAGGGCTTGGAGTAGTAGTTGGCTCAGTCGGGGTAGTAGTCGACCTAGTTGGGGTGGGTGTTGGAGGTGATTTCACCGATGCACCGATCTCAGTATACACAGCATTATAACGATTATCTCCTAAATACCAGGCTTTAATAATATCACTCCTATCATAATGCATGGATTGGGGTGTATAATCAAACATAGCAACACCCAAACTGTCTGTTACTGCAAGTGTATTTATCCCCCAAAAATCACCCGCCTTATCAATGTTGATTATTTGCCCTGCAATAGGATTTCCTGACATATCCGTTAACTGGAAGCCTATTTTCCCAGGACTTCCATAGATATCAAGCACTTTTTCATTCATTCCATAGACATAGCCGGTGCTCGAACTTATTGGGGTCAGCTTTACAGGTAAACCCTGGATTTGTTTATAATTACTAAAACCTGTAATCTTAAACCAATCATATCGTCCGCTGCAATCACCTTTAAACACCAGATATATATTGCAGTTTGCACCATTGGTAGGGATCAGACTGGTATTTTGCTCATAAAAACACGACACATTCCTTCCTGTATTCTTTAGCTGAAGAGTGCCCAAGAGGGTCCCTGTTTCACTGTCTTTTCTAACCTCAATCTCACCACCTGCTGCATTTGGTTCTAATGATATGCCGGCACTGAAAATATCATTTGGAATGTGACCGCAGCCAAAGGTTACATTGGGAATAAGTATACTCCCGCCTTTACTTCCAGCGTAAATATATTTATCTTCCCTAGTAAAATCACCTTTAAACATGCTCTCCTCTGCTTCTACAAACGCAGGTATCGCACGGGCACATGGAGATGGAGTTACAATTGGTTTTATGGTCGGTGTTGCAGTAGGCTCAACTTTTTTAATAAAGTCTATCTTATCTGCCACATGATTATTTGGGGATGTAACCACAAGATATACCTTCACTGCAGCCCCTTTATTCAGATAATAATTGCATTTAGCTACACCAATGGTCTGATTTGCATAAAAACTATCTTGAAGATCTCCTACATTTATTATGTATTTGGCAATTGTAGTATAGGTATCCTTAATCGGATAGGAAATAACAACATCATAATAACCTGATTCCTGAGCTATAAAAGTCCAGGATGCACTGCTTCCGATCTTACTGCTGATCCTGCAGCCTCCCCTATTTCCCTCGTTTAAATCAGTCCATGTTCCAGTTTCATAATACCTTGTTATTCCCTGTCCAGATGATATTTCACGGTCAGCTGTAAATACGGTATCACTTATGGCAGGTGTTGGTGTTGCGGTATCGGTAACAGAATCTGCATAAACTTTCTCCGGTAAGTTAGGTGATAAATTAATAATCGAAATAGATACCACGTAAATAATGACCAACATAAAAATAGTAGTTCTTCTGTTCTTCATAGGCAAACCCTCCTAAATAAATTTAATCGTTATAAAGCACAATTGTAAACTTAGATGTACATATATCTTTATGTTTTGCAACAATTACCTTACACACAGTAATATTGCAAACATTTTCCTTTTCCTATATATCATTATATTTGAATAAAAACCATTTGTCAATCAAGTTTTACAACGTTAATTACAAACACCATGTAAATATGTAATTGTTGTCGTGTTTTTCCTATAATAAAAGTGTTAATAATCTTAATACAGGCATAAACAAAAGCGGATACCCCCCATTGGAAGTATCCGCTTTTGTTGTTTATTAAAATTATATAAAGTTCTTAACTTCTATTTTATTCTTAAAGCTCCCAACTGCAGAAAACCCCATGGAATCAAAATTAAATATTTGCTCAATGATCCTTGTTGCATTATCCAGACTGATATCATCAATCTTTTTCAAGACCTCATCGGGAGAATAGATTCTTCCAAGCATAAGCTCAGATTTTCCAATGCTGTTCATTCTGCTGCTTGTGCTTTCAAGTCCTAAAATATAGTTACCCTTCAGCTGTTCCTTGGATTTTTCCAAATCCTCTTTACTGATACCATTCTTTTTGATTTCTTTAATTTCATCAACTACAAGCTGTATAACCTTTTCCATATGCTCAGGATTCATTCCTGCATATATGGAAAACAATCCATTATTCTTATAGGAAGCAGGATATGAATAAATGGAATACACAAGTCCCTTCTCTTCCCTTATTTTTTGAAACAGCCTGGAACTCATACCGCCTCCGAATATGTTGTTTACAGCCAGCAAAGTGTATATATCGTCCTTGCCGTGGCTGATGCCGTTAAACCCCATACAAATATGAACCTGTTCAGTATCCTTTTCCATAAATACAGAATTGGGCTTAAACTGTGCACATGTATATTCTTTATTGAAGGCATCATTCTTGCTCCATTTCGAAAACCTTTCGTTGATCATTCCAATAAGAGCATCGTCATCATAATTTCCAGCTACAGAAATAACGGAATTACCACTTACATAGTTTTTCCCTATATAATCTGTTATGCTATCCCGGCCTATTCCCTTAAGACTTTCCTGTGTACCTAATATGGGGTAGCCTAATGTATCATCCTGCCAAATTGTTTCAGATAAAACATCATGAACAAGCTCTTCCGGCGAGTCCTGATACATGCCTATTTCTTCCATTATAACTTTTCTCTCAACCTCTATGTCTTTTTGATCAAATTTTGAATTAAAAAACATATCTGATAATACATCCAGAGCAATATCTATATGAGTATCCAGGATTTTTGCATAGTAACAGGTACATTCTTTTCCTGTAAAAGCGTTTAACTGCCCGCCAATGTTATCAATACTTTCCGCAATTTCCTTGGCACTTCTGGTACTTGTTCCCTTAAAAAGCATATGCTCTATAAAGTGTGAAATACCGTTATTATCCCTGTTTTCGTTTCTTGATCCTGTCCCAACCCAAATACCTATTGAAACAGACCTGACATAAGGAATTTTTTCACATACTACTCTAACCCCATTATCAAGTGTTGTTCTCTTGAACATAATTCCTCCGGTTGCGTGGTTATTATTAATACTATACTATTTCTCTAAATATATAAAAAGTGATTAATAAATTACATTTTTAGATACATTTTATTCTTTTGGTGCAGTTTCAGCCATGGCATCTTTTCTTGAGAGATTGATTCTTCCTTGCTTATCAACTTCCATTACCTTAACCATTATTTCATCGCCGATTTTGACTACATCCTCAACCTTTTCCACTCTCTTGGTATCCAGTTTGGATATGTGTACCAAGCCTTCCTTACCTGGAAGGAATTCTACAAAAGCACCAAAAGGCATAATCCTCATGACCTTACCCATAAATATCTGGCCAGGCTCAACATCCCTTCCTATACCTTCTATAATGCCTATAGCTTTCCTACCTGCATTTATATCAGAACATGCAACATATACCTTACCGTCGTCCTCTATGTCAATTTTAACACCTGTTTCTGCAATTATCTTGTTAATCATCTTTCCGCCTGGTCCGATGACTTCTCTTATCTTGTCAGGGTCTATACTTGTTGTAAGTATCTTCGGAGCGTAGGTAGAGAGCTCTTTTCTGGGCTCTGGTATTGCTTTGAGTATTACATCATCTATAATCTGTATACGGCCTTTTCTGGTAAGTTCAAATGCCTGCTTTATAATTTCTTCTGTGAGACCGTCAACCTTTATGTCCATTTGAATTGCAGTTATTCCATCCTTTGTACCTGCAACCTTAAAATCCATATCACCGAAGAAATCCTCAATACCCTGTATATCCATAAAGGTTACAAATTTGTTAGGATCATTTTCATCCATAACAAGACCCGCCGAAATACCGGCAACTGGACTCTTTATGGGAACCCCTGCATCCATAAGTGCTATTGTACTTCCGCACACACTTCCCTGGGATGTGGAACCGTTTGACATCAAAACTTCCGATACCAACCTTATAGCGTATGGGAAATCTACATCATTTGGAATTACCGGCTCTAAAGCCCTTTCAGCAAGTGCACCGTGACCGATTTCTCTTCTTCCCGGTCCCCTTGTAGGCTTTGCTTCCCCTACAGAATAACCCGGGAAATTGTAATGGTGCATATATCTTTTTGTTTCATCAAGCTCTATACCGTCAAGCATCTGAACTTCACCCATAGCACCTAATGTTACTATAGTCAATACCTGAGTTTGTCCCCTCTGGAAAAGTCCGGATCCATGGGTTCTTGGAAGAATACCTACCTGAGCAGATAACGCTCTTATCTCATCAAGGCTTCTGCCATCCACCCTCTTACCTTCTTTTAATATATATTCTCTTACAACCTTCTTCTGAAGCTTGTACACAGATTCCTTTATGGAAGACTCCATTTCAGGGAATTTTTCAGCCAATTGGGTTAAAATCTCTTCTGTGAGTGCTGTAACATTTTGGTCTCTAACTGATTTATCATCTGTTAATACAGCTTGTCTCATTTTTTCGTATCCTGCTTCATAAACCGCTTCGAATATTTCCTGCGGAACATCAGCCGATATATATTCAAATTTAGGTTTTCCAACCTTTTCAACTATACTTTCAATAAATGTAACGATCTTCCTTATCTCATCATGGCCTATTCTAATGGCCTTTAGCATAACCTCTTCGGAAACTTCATTGGCACCTGCTTCAATCATTGTAACCTTGTCCTTGGTACCTGCAAGCGTCACATACATCTGGCTCTTTTCTCTTTGCTCAGTATTAGGGTTTACTATAATCTCTCCATCTACCAATCCTAATACAACACCACCGATAGGTCCTTTAAATGGAATGTCGGACATGCTTATAGCAATAGATGAACCTATCATAGCTGCAATCTCAGGTGAGTTATCCTGCTCAACGGACATAACAGTATTTACAACTGTAACATCGTTTCTTAAATCTTTAGGAAAAAGAGGTCTTATTGGCCTGTCTATAACCCTCGACGTAAGAACTGCCTTCTCAGAAGGTTTTCCTTCTCTTTTTATAAACCCGCCCGGAATTTTTCCTACAGCGTACAATCTTTCTTCATAATCAACACTTAATGGGAAAAAGTCTATTCCTTCCCTTGGTTTTGATGATGCTGTCGCTGATGAAAGAACTACAGTTTCGCCATACCTTACTAATGCAGAGCCATTCGCAAATTGTGCCATAACTCCTGTCTCAACCACAAGTTTCCTACCTGCCAAATCCATAGTGAAAATATTTTGCATTTATATTCCTCCTTTTATTATAAACCACAGACTGTAGCATGTAGATTCTGTGCCAAAACAGGAACCTTAATTTATTTTGGCATACAATCTACCTTCTACCGCCTGAAGGTTTGTTCTTTAGAATAAATAATAATTAATCCTTTAAAGTTCTTCCTATCAAAAATTGCTTTTAATAAATATTATTTTTGACTTTAGCATTTTAATTATTTGCGTTATTATTTAGCAAAATCATTTCGTGATTTGTTAAATTACTTTCTTTTAACGAAATAATGAGCGGTATCTCCGCTCATTATAATTATTTTCTTAATTGCAATTTTTCGATAATCGCACGATACCTTTCAATGCTATTATCTTGAAGGTAGTTTAACAGGCCCCTTCTGGCACCAACCATTTTTAACAATCCTCTTCTTGAATGGTGGTCCTTCTTGTGAGTCTTAAGATGACCAGTAAGGTGATTGATCCTCTCTGTGAGAATGGCAATCTGCACCTCAGGTGATCCGGTATCGTTCTCACTCAGCTTGAATTTGTTGATAATTTCGGTTTTCTTTTCTTTTAACATTTTATTTCCTCCTGTAATAAAATCGCCATCAGCCAGGAAATTGGTCGGAGTCTTCCAATAACCGAGCAAATGGTTGATAACTGCAACTGATATTTTAACATAATATAACCAAATTGTAAAGTTTGAATTAAAATTAAAACCTTATCCATAATTATTTTAGTCATAAATTCCATTTATTAAACATAAGTATTGACTTTACCTTGGTCGATAATGTATAATTATAGTAATTATCGTTATTGAACGGTTCTCTTTTGTTTTCCCGGATAAAAAACAAAAAGACCAAAAATGAAAGGGCTCCAATTATGGGGCCCTTGATTTTATGTCGCAAGAACAAAATCGTTTGCGATTATACATACAGAAGTACTATAGCCATAAACTCCAATACCTCGTCACCTATATTTTCTATTGAGTGGCACTTACCTCCTGTAGTTAGAGATGCATCGCCAGGATTAAGTTCCTTCTTTTCACCATTGTCATCAACAAGTGCTTTTCCCTTCAAAATGTAATATATTTCTTCTTCGTTCACATGCTCATGCCACCCGATTGAACAACCGGGATTGAGTGATACCTTCGCTACAAGCCTTGCCTTGCCACCTAACTCATCCTGCTTCATAACATGTGCTACCTCTACCGAACCCTTGCCACCTCTCATTTGCTCTTTGATTTCCTTAAACATTTCATTGCTGCGTCTTATCATGATTTCAATCCCTCCTATAAATATTTATATATCATTATACTAGTATTCTATATTAAAACAATTAATTTTTAAATATTGTTGAAGTAAGTTTCACATTCTAGTACAATAATTTATTGTACAACTCAAATTTCTTAAAAGGTGGGGTTAATATTAAAAACATATCGCCTGCAATTGTCAATATGCTTGTTTTTGATGAAATTACTAGACTGCATGGACGGGATCTTTTGTTCAATCCTTTTTACAAGGCTCCCCAGGCAACACTGTCCTTTGTGACTTATACAATGGTGGCAAATGTCCCTAACGGGATCAGCAATTTTAAATACAGGCTTACCAACCCGTTGAATGAAATTATGCACGAGACTGCCATTAATGCTGTAGAGGTTAAGGATAACACCTTTTTTAATGTATTGATTTGGAATAACCTTAATTTTACCATGCCGGGAGAACATTCCATAACGTTTTATTTGGCAGTGGATAGCGAGTTTGAGCCTGCAGGAAGTACCGTTATACTAATTGATGCTCCAAAATAAGCAATATATGAATCATGGGCTGTTAATCACTTTATTTTTTACGCTTTTTTGCACCCTCTCCAACCTTTTTTACGCTTTTTTGCTTTCTTTATAACTAACATGCAAAATTGATTGTATCTAGAGCAAAATTGCAATATTATAAGTTATGTAGCCTTTAGGAATATTCCAAAAAGATCATAATCTTTCATTAATTAATTTAAAATTTTATAAAGGGGTATTTATATGGAGAGAACTGCAAAAGTACCAGCAATAAATAATCGCTGGATACCAGTTGTTGCATGTATTGCGATTCAACTATGTTTAGGAACTGCGTATATCTGGAGTGTTTTTCAGTCGTACCTTATTATCGGAAAATCAACACCAAACGCTTTGTTCAACTGGCCTGCAACACATGGGACACTTGCTTATGCTTTATTGCTTGGAGTATTGACAGTAGGAAGTACAATTGGCGGAAGAATTCAGGATAAGTTAAAGCCAAGGCCTGTAATTATTGCTGCAGGTATTATTCTGGGATTAGGCTTTTTCCTGGCACAGTTTACAACAGAATCAACACCATGGCTATTATGGCTGACTTATGGAGTTATAGGCGGTCTTGGAATGGGTATGGCTTACACAACCACTATTGCCTGCTGCCAGAAATGGTTCCCTGATAAAAGAGGTTTAATAACAGGTATTATAGTATCAGCTCTTGGTTTCGGCGGACTTTTGTTTACACCGGTTGCTGAGGCATTGATTAAAAATTATGGAGTTCTCCATACATTTGCAATTTTTGGAGTTTTATTCCTTGTAGTAACAGTAACAGGGGCATTTTTTATCAACAATCCTCCTGAGGGTTTTAAACCTGAGGGCTGGACACCACCTGCACGTAAAGATGGAATAATTGCACAAAGTTTTTCTCCATTAGAAGCATTAAAGACACCTCAGTTTTATATGATAACTTTTGCATTTATGTGTGCAACTGCTGCAGGTTCAATGATGATACCTATGGCAAAGATTCTTGGGCTCCAGCCGGACAGCGGCTTGTCCAAACAGGAAGCTGTTGCCGGAGTTATGATTATTACCGGATTTAATTCCTTCGGACGCCTTTTCTGGGGCTGGATTTCAGATAAGCTGGGAAGAAAGAAAACATTGCTGATACTTCTTGTAGTTGCGGCAATTTCTATTATAGCCGTATCCTTTGCAAGTGCATATTCAATGCTTGCCATTATTGCAATAATAGGTTTCTCTTATGGTGGATTTCTTGGTGTATTCCCTGCCATGACAGCTGACTTCTTTGGAACTAAAAATGTTGCAACAATTTATGGTATGGTTCTTCTTGGGTTTGGTGTAGGGGCCGTAGGTTCTTCCTATACAGTTGCAAAGCTCAGTGAGACGAAATCATTCTCGACAGCATTTTTAATTGCCGGAATTGGAGCAATTGTAGGGTTTATAATCATAGCCCTGCTAAAACCGCCAAAGTTAAAGGCTGAAAAATAAATATTAATAAGATTTAAAAATATGCCGGTGCAAAGCTTCTTCCAGTTTCGCATCGGCTTTTTGATGTGTAAGGGCCTACAAGATCACATTGTGATTTTGTTCTATGGCTAAATATGTTATAGTTATATATAGGAGGTATAGGAGGTATAGGAGGTGGAAGCTATGTCCAAAGTAGTTTCATTTATTATGATCGTAGTTCTGTTGTTTGGTTTTACAACGATTTCTCTAGCTGAATCTATAACCGTCACAAATCCGATAGTAAAACAGCGAGCAGACCCTTGAGTTTTCAAACATACTGATGGTTATTATTATATGACTGCGTCAGTCCCCGAGTATGACAGAATAGAACTAAGAAGGTCAACATCTATTCAGGGCTTATCAACAGCTGCACCAACAGTAATATGGAGAAGACATGTCAGCGGAATTATGGGAGGACATATCTGGGCACCCGAAATTCATTTCATAAACGGCAAGTGGTATATCTATTTTTCTGCCGGTACGTCTGAAAACAAATTTGCAATCAGATTATACGTGTTGGAATGCTCTGCAGAAAATCCTGTCACAGGACAGTGGTAGAGAAAGGACAATTAAAGACAAACTGGGAGTCTTTTACACTCGATGCTACGACCTTTGAACACAACGGTACAAGATATCTTTTATGGGCCCAGTCGCAGACAGGAATTAACAGCAACAGCAATCTATATATAGCAAAAATGAACAGCCCTCTTGCGATATCTGGAAATCAGGTTATGATTACAACATCTGCATCCAGCGACCTGCTAGATCCTGCATCATGGAGCAAATCCAGCAATCCTGTATTTAAAACCAATTCCATCAATAACAAAACCGTTAAATCCAGAGGATATTAACGGAAATGAGGTAGTGAATATGGCAGATGTTATTATTATCGCCGGTTATTTCAATCAGTCTTCACAAAGCAACATAAAATGCGATTTAAATAATGATGGTGTAATAAATATTAGCGATATTATAATACTTGCCAAGAAATTCAATACAGTATTCAGTTAAGGAAATGCCCTTAACTTTTGACGTTATATTATATTTCAACATCAAATGTTACCTTGCTGACACCGTCTTCCATATCCACATAAAACCATTTGTCAGCTATTTCATTCAGGTGCTTGTTGTGAGTTATAATAATAACCTGCCGTCCAAACATTGTGCTTACCTGTTTTAGAAATTCGGCCACCTGCACTATATAATCGTCACTTACGTGTTTTGCAGGTTCATCCAATATTATAGGGCCATTAATGTTCATACTGCCATACTCTATCATTGCTATTCTTATAGCTAGGGACACAACATCAACAACACCTCCTCCTCTTGAATCCTGAGGTCTTGTCTTTATTATCTCATCGTTTATATTGCTCAAAACATAGAACTCAGCTTCAGGCCTGCCCCTAACCTCATTTATTTCTATTTTAAACTCAAGAGCTGAGTTAAAAATAAACTGCAGGCAATTTGTAACAAGGGACTCAATTTGAAGCCTCGACTGCTCTCTTGCGTACTCTGAAGCTTTTTTTAACAGCACACTAACCTTTTCCAGCAAATCAATATTATCCAAAATTTTCTGAAGCTGCACTTCCAATTCGGATTTTCTTTGCTGAAGCTGCTCTTCTTTCCCCTTCATGTTAAAAAAAACTTTGCGTATGCTGTCATATTTAATTTTTAGCTGGTCCAATTCTATATCATGATCCATAAAAAGCCTTCTTCTTTCGCTTTATTAAAATTTAAAATGTAACAGATTTATCACTTTTATTACAGATTAAAACTTTTATAGAAATTAAAGAAATGATAATACCTATACAGTATTACCATCTCTAGTATTTAGGATTATATCCCTGCCTGGACTTTTGCGGCCTTAACGGTATTTTCCATAAGCATTGCAATGGTCATCGGACCAACTCCTCCAGGAACAGGTGTTATGTATGATGCTACCTCGGAAGCAGATGAGAATTCAACATCCCCTACCAGCTTCTTTGCTTCTGTTCTATTGGTTCCGACATCAATTACAACCGCCCCGGGCTTTATAGCACTGCCTTTTATCATTTCAGGCCTTCCCACTGCTACTACAAGAATATCTGCTCTTCTGCACACTTCCTCAAGATCTTTGGTCCTTGAGTGGCAAATAGTAACGGTTCCGTTTTTAGCTAGAAGCAGCATTGCCTGAGGCTTGCCTACTATATTGCTTCTACCCACTACAACGCATTCTTTTCCTGCAATGTCTATACCAGTTTCCTCTATAAGCTTAATAACCCCTGCGGGCGTACATGGCATAAAATCAGGATTTCCAGTCATTATCTTACCTACATTGACAGGGTGGAATGCATCAACGTCCTTTTCCGGGTTAATCGCCATTATTACCTTGTCTTCGTTGATCTGCTTAGGAAGTGGAAGCTGCACCAGTATTCCGTTTACGCTTTTATCCATATTGAGTTTGTCTATCAACTTAAGAAGCTCCTCTTCACTTGTATCCGCACCTAAAGCGTATTCAATTGACTTAATACCTACTTCTTCGCATGCCTTTTTCTTATTATTTACATAAACCCTTGAAGCCGGGTCATCTCCTACTATTACTACAACGAGGCAGGTTTCTACTCCCTTGGCCTTGAGTGCCTCAACATCTGTTTTAAGGTTATCCTTTACCTTTTTTGCTAAATCTTTACCACTAATTACAGTCGCTGCCATATGCTATCCTTTTCCTTTCGTTAATTTAATAAATTAGATGACAATGTATATTTTATTTAATGAACCTAATTGTGTCAATTTTTTCTCCTGATTAATTTATAAGCAAAACATATGGTTTGCTGACTGCATAAACCCGATTTTCTCATAAATTTTCGTGGAACTCTCATTTGCATCAAGTTCTATCTTACTTGCTCCTCTTCCTTTAAGCTCATCAACAAGTTTTTGGGTAAGTCTTGAGGCCTTTCCTTGATTCCTGTACTCTTTATCTGTATAAACATTAAATATGTAACCTCTTATACCCTGGTTTTCCATATTGATTGGAGGAAAGGCCAGTATTACACCTAATGCAATCGAGATTATTTTACCGTGAGCTTCCTCATAGAAGCCACAAAAACAGTTTTTGTCAAAAAGCTCATCCATATATCGCTTATTTACTACTTTTAAAGCTTCTTCCTCAAGCGATTGGATTTTTCCAATGTCTTTAAATATCTCTATACGCAATGCCACAACTTTATCAATGTCGCTCCTTGTTATGGCTTTTAAGCCGTTGTGCTCCATATGACATCACCCCTCCAACATTATATTATATTATAATTATCGCCTTTTTTTGCTTTTAGCTCTTACAACAGGTTCTTTTAAAGCAATTCCTTTTCCTTTTTTCCCTATAGAAACATCATTCCTGACTCCTCTGCTTTTCTTTGCTATTAATTCATTCGTCTTGACTTTTGATTTTTTATCGCTCCCTCGAACATTTCCGGAAGTTCTTTCGCTCTTGCCTTTTGACGCTGCTTTAGAACCCAACCTTTCTTGTGGCTTACCGCCCTTTTTGCCCTCACCGGAAATAAACCTCCCCGCACTTCTTGGCCTTATAAGGCATTTCTTCCCAAATCCTATAAGGTCATCCCTTCCAGTTTTCTTTAGAGCCTCATAAACCAACTCATAGTTCTGGGGCTTCCTGAACTGGAGCAAAGCCCTCTGCATGGCTTTTTCCTTTGGACTCTTGGGCACATATACGGGCTTCATGTTCCTAGGATCAAGGCCTGTATAATACATGCATGTTGAAAGTGTCCCAGGAGTCGGATAAAAATCCTGCACCTGCTCAGGATTGTAGCCTAAATCCCTTAAATATTCCGCAAGCTCTATTGCAGCCTCAAGATCGCTTCCGGGATGGCTTGAAATGAAATAGGGAACAAGGTACTGTTCTTTATTTATCTTTTTATTGATATCATAGAACTTTTTAGTAAATTTATCATAAACCTTCCTGCCTGGTTTACCCATTTTTTCAAGAACCCTGTCAACCACATGCTCGGGAGCAACCTTAAGCTGACCACTGACGTGATGAGTACAAAGTTCATTAAAAAACTTGTCGTTTTTATCCAGCATAAGATAATCGTACCTTACACCCGACCTTATAAAAACCTTTTTAATTCCAGGGAGCTGCCTGATATCTCTTAAAATATCCAGATACTCGCTGTGATCCACAACGATATTCTTACACGGCTCAGGAAACAGACACTGTTTCCCCTTGCATACACCGCCCTTAACCTGCTTGGTACAAGCCTTTGTTCTAAAATTGGCTGTAGGTCCGCCAACATCATGGATATATCCTTTAAATCCTGGAAGCCAGGTAAGCTTTTTAGCTTCATTAACCAGGGATGCCTTGCTTCTCATCTGTATTGCCCTACCCTGATGAAAGTTCAATGCACAGAATGAGCATCCCCCATAGCAGCCTCGATGGCTGGTTACACTAAACTCAACCTCTTCTATTGCAGGTATCCCCCCAGCCTCGATATAGCTCGGGTGGTATGTCCTTTCATACGGGAGCGAGTAAATCTTGTCCATTGTTTTCGTTTCAATAGGAAATGCAGGCGGGTTTTGTACCAGGTATCTATCACCATGCCTTTGTATTATTGTTTTTCCTGTAATGGCATCCTGCTCATCATACTGTACTTTGAAGGCTTCTGCGTACTTTCTTTTATCCTTTGAAACTTCCTCAAAGGATGGTACAATAGCAAATCCCGATGAGTTTGCCTTGTCTCCTGGATTCTCAAGGTAGCTCTTAAGTGCTCCAGGCATATCTTCAGTCCTGGATATATAAGCACTTCCCCGAATATTTTTTATCTTATTAACAGGTATTCCCTTATTTAGCATTTCCGCAACTTCAAGAATTGGTTTTTCTCCCATCCCGTATATCAGCAAATCTGCTTTTGAGTCAACAAGAATAGACCTTCTCACTTTATCATCCCAATAATCATAATGGGCAAACCTTCGAAGGCTGGCCTCAAGCCCTCCTATAATGACAGGAACATCCTTCATAACTTGCTTAACCTTGTTTGCATATACAATAACCGCTCTATCAGGTCTTCTCCCTGCCTTGCCTCCTGGCGAATAGTCGTCGTCCGATCTTGGCTTTTTGCTGGCAGTATAATGATTTACCATAGAATCAATAACACCTGATGCAATGAGAACCGCCAGCCTAGGCTTCCCCATTTTAAGGAAGTCTTCATCCTTATTCCAATCGGGCTGTGCTACTATTCCTACTCTGTAGCCTTCGCTTTCTAAAAGTCTGGTTATTATAGCATGACCGAAGCTGGGATGATCAACATAAGCATCACCGCTTATAAATAAAACGTCCAATTCATCCCAGCCTCTTTTTTCCATATCTTCTCTATTAATAGGTAAAAAACTCATATATTCTCCCTTGATAAATTAAAAGTGCTAATAATCATACATTTGTTTTTTATATATTATTCTTTGCTAAATGCGATAGATTAATCACTTTTAAAATAAAACGCTGCTTATTTTTTGTTAATTAGGTATTATAGGTATTATCAAATAATTAACTGGTCAATGGGGCAATTGTCAAAGACCCATTTAAAGTGGTCCATATTATTCAATATCCTTTTCTTTAGAACCTCAGGACCATCAATGCCCTTCCAATAACGGTTAAGAAAATGCACAAAAACATCAAGCCTTCTTAAATTCAATAACGCGGGTATCGCCTTAAGCTCATCTTTCTCAAGCACAACAGCCCTTTTATATCCATTCATAATGGATTGGATCCTTTCCCATACACTTCCTTCCCCTTCGGTATATTGTATTGTATCGGAAAGACAAACTGCCAGCTCCATAGCCCTTAAATCGTATGTTACATACTCAAAGTCCAAAATTCCGCATATATTGCCTCTTTCATCAGCAAGGACATTAGACGCATTAAGATCACCGTGAATGATCTGATGTGGAAGATCTCTAAAGCTCGGAATTCTATCTTTTAATAACTCAAGCTGCTGACGGATACTTGCAAGATATACTTTATGCCTGGTAAATTCGTAAGGCGGATTACGGCAAAACTCAAGAACTTTATCCAGCGGACACTCCGGGTATGCACTCTCAATTTCATAGTAGGGTCTGTAAGCAGGAGTTCCCATTAATACTAGACTATCCAGAGCCTTGGTGAGGGTACCGCAGGCAAAGCCAAAGGAACAAAGCTCATTGAGCCTGAAAAAATCAGGATTTTTTCCTTCCATGTACTTAAACACAACAGCTATGTTACCTTCCACCGTCCTAATAAATGGCTTCCCTTCCAATGATGTTATGGGATTAGGTATTTTTAATGGAAAATTATTTTCCCTTAATGCATTTAACACTTCAAGCTCATAACAGACTTTTGCTTCATCACTATGTGATCTGTAAATTCGAAGTATGTATTTATTGCCCTTTATCCTCACAAAGCATGTGGTATTGTTCATTCCACCCTTTGATATATCTATATCAAAGCTACTACTGCCAAAATATTGGAAGAGTGCAGAGTTTATTTCATTATTAGTATCAATCATATTCCTGTCCCTTAATTTAAGTTTAATGTTGCATGCATAAAAGAATAGTCATATTTTAGCATACCATCCCCTAATTAAGCAACATGCTCTACCTTTCACCGATTACTTCATAGATTTGTATTTACTTATAATCATTCAACTCATAAGCCACATGATTTACATCAAACTTTAAGTAACCTATCCCTTAATATTTTACAGGAAACTTGTGAATTTTACCAATTTTCTTTTTTATAGAAATCAAGGCTTAAAAAATGTTATCACTTTACATAACACTACTTTATAGGTTAGAATAAATAGGACTTTTATAGAATGTAATAAACTTTGGGGGTATATATGAGTACTACTGAAACACAAAACGTCAAAATTGTTACCGCAGATCCATCTGCTTTAGGTCTCTTTGGACTTGCTATGGTTACGCTGGTAGCATCATCACAAAAACTGGAGATTACTTCCGGCTTGTCATTTGTTATTCCATGGGCAATTTTTCTTGGTGCCTTTGCACAGTTGTTTGCCTGCATAAACGATTCCAAACGAAACAATACCTTTGGGACAACAGCTTTTGGTGCATATGCATTATTCTGGTTTGGGGTTGCTGCTTCCTGGATGATAAAAATGGGAGTTTTCGGTCAAGCTTTAGCAAAAGATGCTGATACAAAACAGCTAGGGATTGCATTTCTTGGATATCTTGTATTTACAATATTCATGACTATTGGAGCTATGGAAACAAATAAGATTTTATTCATTATTTTTGTTTTTATTGATTTTCTATTCATTGGCTTATCAATGAATTCAATTGGATTTATACCTGAATTTTCACACAGGTTAGCTGCTATATCAGAGCTTATTGTCTCTATTTTCTCATTTTATGGTTCAGCAGCCTCTGTTCTGAACACTCATTTTGGAAGAACATTTTTACCAGTAGGAAAACCCTTTGGTATATTTAAGAAATAATAAGCTAAAACACTCAATTGGAAACATCATGTAAAACAAGTTAAAAAAGAAATTATGGCATTGTGATGATACCATAGTTTCTTTTTTTTAAAGTTTTTACATTAAACATCATAATTCCTTAAGGCACTTTGGATATGGTACCTGTGATTTTTGCAGAGTATCCTATGTACTTATTTATACCGGTAGTTTTCCAGTGAGTATATAAGTTGAAATAAATAGCATTCTCAACCCACATTACCCTACTATAACCTTTCCCTCGGGATAAACTTTGTCTCTATCCTTGTTGTTATTTATTGTAATTGCTATAGCGAAAGAGATGGGACCAACCCTGCCAATAAACATGGTCACCATTAATAAAATCTTGCTGAACACATGCAAATCGGGTGTATTTGCTGCCGATAGCCCTACAGTACCAAATGCTGATGTTACTTCATACAAAATATTTAAAAATGAATGTTTACTTCCCTCGAATACAAGTATAAATGTTGTAACAACTATAACCCATATTGCAGCTAGCCCTATAATCGCAATAGCCCTATTTAACGCCGCAAATGAAATTCCATTATTGAATATAACAGGAGAGGAACCTCTTACCTGTGAAATTATAGAAATCAGAATTATACTGAAGGTAGTAACCTTTATTCCTCCAGCAGTAGAACCTGGGGCTCCTCCAATAAACATCAGTATCGTCGTTGTTACCTTGGATAGCTCAGTCATATCATTAAGCGGAAGAGAATTAAAGCCTGCGGTTCTTGTTATAACCGAGTGAAAAACAGATGCATTAATCTTTTCAAATAAGTTTAATTTACCTACTGTAAGTGAGTTGTTATATTCAAATAGAAAGAATAATATAGAACCTGATATCAACAAAAACGCAGTCGTTAAAAACACAATCTTTGAATGCAGCATGAAAGTTCTTTTTCTTCTAAAATCCATAATATCTTCCCAAACAATAAATCCAAGTCCACCTGTTATTATAAGAAATGAAATTGTAAGAAGCACCAGTGGATTTCCGTTATATTCCGTAAAACTCTTTTGATTTCCAATTATATCAAAGCCCGCGTTACAAAAAGCACTTATAGAATGAAAAACTCCCATGTAGATTCCACGTAAACCGAACTTCGGGACAAAGCCGATTGAAAGCAGAACAGCACCAATAAGCTCTAAAACAATAGTTATTAAAAATACCTTCTTAAGAAGCTTCAATGCACCGCTGATGGTTAATGAATTAAGGGATTCCTGAACAAGAGCCCTGCCCTTTAAGCTGATTTTCCTTCCCAAAATTACTGTAAAAAACATGGTTAATGTAATAATTCCCAGGCCTCCTACCTGAATCAGGAACAATATGACCAGCTGCCCGAAGATAGTCCATTGATTCTGAGTGTCCCTGAAAATAAGCCCGGTAACACAGGATGCTGATGTTGAGGTAAAAAACGCTCCCAATACTCCCACACTTTTCCCATCCTTTGAGGCTATGGGAAGGTTTAGAAGAAATCCCCCTATCACTATCAGTAAAATGAAGCTAAGAACAATAAGCCTGGTAGGATTCATATAAAATATTTTATTATCTTTATATTTAATAGCTAATTTAATCACAAATTGTACCTACCCTTCTATTTTTTCCTACACCTTGAAATATTCCCTCAATTCCTGCTGCTTTTCTTCGGATGTTGCTGCTATTATACAATCTCCGCTTTTTATTATGGTGAAGCCATTTGGCATAATTACTTCATTTTCTCTAATTATTGATATAAATATACAATCCTTTGGGAGTACTATGTCCTTCAATGTCTTTCCACATATAGCATGTCCGATTGTAATATCTATCTCCAATAAAACTATTTTACCCTTTTTTAATTTCATTATGGTTTTAACCCCTGAGCTATCAACTTCCTGTTCAATAAGATCAGTAATAATAGATGTGCTGCTTACAGCAATATCAACTCCCAAACGCTCAAAAACCGCTATATTTTTGGGGTTATTTACTCTGGCAATAGTTCTTCTTACTCCAAAGTTTTTCTTTGCAAGCTGACACGCAATCAGATTTTCTTCATCTTTGCCCGTTACCGCAATAAAAATATCCGCCTTAGACAAGTTTATCTGATTTAGCTTGGCAATGTCCGTTCCATCCCCATTTATTACAGGAATATTTAATTCATCTGCTATTTTATGGCATATCTCTGTAATGGGCTCAATCACAACGATTTGGTGCTCTCGAGGAATCAAATTTTTTATAAGATAATAGCCAACTTTCCCGCCGCCTGCAATAACAATAAACATTATGAGCCTCCTAATCAACTTTTTCTGCTATTACCAAAGTATCTTCCGCACTAACCTTTAACGATGGAAATGCAAAATTGAATGTTCCGTTTCTAACTATACCAAATATGAATAAGCCTTTCCTTAACTTGATTGAGGAAATCTTTTTCCCTTCATATTTTTTTTGAACCTTTTCCTTTTTAAAGGATATTAAATTGCTTCCCAAAGTGTACCTGGATACACCCTTTTCTCCAAAAACAAAGGATCTTATTACATCTACAGTTACATTGGTAGGACATATGGTGTCAAGTCCGAATTGATGAAACACATCTTCCCGCTCGGGGTTAAAAATTCTGGCTAAAACCTGAGGAACATTAAATATCTCCTTTGCAACCTGACAGGCCATAATATTTATATTGTCGTCAGGTGTCAATGCTATAAACACATCTGCAGTCTCAATACCTGCCTGTTTTAAAACATCCTGATCGATAGGGACACCTGTTACGGTTAGCCCGTTAAAAGACAATCCTAGCGATTTAAATGAGCTGCTGTTGTTGTCCACAACAACTACATCATGTCCTTCCTCCGACATCATCTGTGCAAATTTTGAACCGACCTTGCCGCATCCTATAATTATTATTTGCATATCGCATCTCCCAAAGAAATATTTAATCATTTGTAATATACCATATTATATAACAAAATTAAAAGAGCTGCCCGAAATATAAACAAATGGATATCAGCTCTTTTTATATTTAGGCATGTTAAAGAAATAACTTACCGTATATGCTCGTTTTCGAGTCCACTTAATTTCGTGAACTCACACTCGCAACGGTAAGTAATTCTTTAATCATGCCTTAACTATAATAATCTCAAAACCTTATTTTTTTAGAAGTTTTATTGTTTCTCTTGCAATAGCAAGCTCTTCATTGGTTGGAACCACCAAAGTCCTCACCTTTGCATTAGGAGCACTGATGTCCAATTCCTTGCCTTTTACTCCATTCTTTTCCCAGTCAATATCAATTCCCATGTAGTCCATACCTGTTAGAACTTTCTTTCTAACCAGAGGGTTATTTTCACCAATCCCTGCTGTAAAGATAATAGCATCTACACCATCCATAACTGCTGCGTACTCTCCGATATATTTTTTAACCCTGTAGCAGAATATTTCGATTGCCAGTGCCGCTCTTTCATTTCCTTCATCTGCCGCTGCTTCAATATCTCTGAAGTCGCTGCTTACACCGGATATACCAAGAACCCCTGACTTTTTATTCAAGTAGTCATTTATATCCTTAACCGACATCTTTTCTTTGTCCATAAGGTAAGAAATCACAGCAGGGTCTATTGTACCGCATCTTGTTCCCATAGCAAGTCCTGCCAGTGGAGTAAATCCCATACTGGTTTCTACAGACTTACCGTTTCTGACTGCACATATGCTTGCACCATTACCCAGGTGGCAGGTAATAAGATTTGTTTTTTCAAGCGGTTTTCCAATCATTTCAGCTGCCCTGTTTGCAACATACTTGTGGGAAGTGCCATGAAATCCATACTTTCTGACCCCATATTTTTCATATATTTCATATGGTAATGCATAGAGATATGCATGTTTGGGCATGGTCTGATGAAAAGCTGTATCAAAAACCGCTACCATAGGTGTGCCGGGCATTTCATGCTGGCATGCTTCAATACCTATTATATTTGGAGGGTTATGAAGAGGTGCCAATTCGATGCAATCTCTTAATGCTTCCATTACATCATCATCAATTATAACCGAATCATGGAATTTCTCTCCTCCATGAACAACCCTGTGACCAACAGCAGCTATTTCAGACATATCTGATATTACGCCGATGTCTTTATCTGTGAGAGCATTAAGAACCTGTTGTATGGCAACCTTATGGTTAGCCATATCCTTTTCTATAACAACCGCATCTGCTCCCATCTTTGTGTGCTTTATAAATGAGTTTTCAATTCCAATCCTGTCACAGTTTCCTTTTGCCAATACCGCTTCATTCATGGTATCTATCAACTGATATTTCAATGAAGAGCTTCCTGTGTTAATAACTAATATTTTCATTGATATTCTCCTATCTTTACATAATAGTAATTATTTTAAGTAAATCTGCCCTGCCAATTACTTTGACATATTCTGTGCCTGGACTGCAGTTATTGCAACAACTCCAACGATATCTTCCGCACTGCAGCCTCTTGACAAATCGTTTACAGGCCTTGCCAATCCTTGAGTAACAGGTCCGTATGCTTCAGCCTTTGCAAGCCTCTGTGTAAGTTTGTAGGCTATATTACCTGCATTCAGATCAGGGAATACTAATACATTAGCCTTACCTGCCACCTTACTTCCAGGTGCCTTTGAGCCTCCCACAGATAGAACAATCGCCGCATCCGCCTGAAGTTCTCCATCAAGTGCCAGCTCTGGTGCTTTTTCTTTAGCCAGTGCTGTTGCCTTAGTTACTTTATCAACCAACTCGCTCTTTGCACTTCCATAAGTAGAATATGACAGCATAGCAACTACAGGTTCTGCCTGAACAAGTGCCTTAAAGGAATCAGCAGATGCAATTGCAATTTCTGATAATTCTTCAGCTGAAGGATTTTCCACAAGCCCGCAGTCCGAATATACGAATGTGCCTTTTTCACCATACTCACAATCTGGAACAACCATTACAAAAAATGATGATACAAGCTTAGTACCAGGTGCCGTTTTTAATATCTGCAAAGCAGGTCTTAATGTGTCGGCAGTTGAGTGGATGGCACCGGAAACCATCCCGTCTGCTTCCCCCATCTTTACCATCATTACTCCATAATACATGCTGTCCTTCATTATTTCTCTTGCCTTTTCTATAGTTACGCCCTTAGACTTTCTTAACTCATAAAAAGCATTTGCATATTCATCAAATTTGTCAGAATTTAAGGGATCCACTATTCTCGCCTTCGAGATATCCAGATCCCCTGATAATTCTTTTATCTCTTGCGGATTACCCACAAGTACTATATTAGCGATACCTTTTTCCTGTATAAGAGCCGCAGCTTTTATTGTTCTGATGTCTGAACTTTCAGGAAGTACGATTGTTTTTAAGTCGGATTTTGCCCTAAGGCTGATTTGTTCTAAGAAATTCATTTTTAAACTCCTCTCGGTATAAATATGTATAAATTTAGATATGTTTTATTATTATCACCAGGTCATAACACCTGATGTCATCAGTGTTTCCAGCCATAGATATTATAATATAAATTGTTCATTGTATACAAGATTTTATTAAAATAAATTTTAGATTATATATTTTGAAGTGAATACATAAAAAATTACTGGAGCTTTTGTCGTATAATATACAAATCATGCAGACAAAAGTCCAGTAGGATAAATATATATGTTTATTTGCATAATTAAAAAACTTTATCAAAACTTTTTCAATAACCTAAGAATCTTCTTCATTCTTCCATATGTTGTTTATATAGGATATGGCAAAGGTTATAACGCTTAATACGAACAGCACCAGTATTTTGGCTATTGTGTCGGCACTTGAAAGGTCTATAAATATTGTTTTCACAGCCACCAGGACCAGAACCGCCGAGCCAAACCATCTGAATAATGCCTGCTTGCTGTATGCCCCCCATATGAATATCAATAGTGCATAAATTCCCCATGTAATTGAATATGTAAGCCTGAGATCAATGAAGGTTATTTTGTAATTTTCCCAAAGGTTATCAATCTGGAAGGTTAGGAGACCTCCGACGATTATATGGCTTATAATTGCAAATGTGTTGCTTATATAATAATTAAAGGAGTCGTTATCTTCCTTGTTATTAAATATATTGAGCTTCAATTTAACTGATAAGCAAAAACCGAAAGCTGCAAGCAGCACCCAAGCCATTCCCGAAAAGTTGAATATGGGTATAAAAGTGCCGAACCAGTTGCCTATTGGAGTTGTCCATGTTGTATAGTACCAGTAAATCGATGTGATAACCCATATTGTTATTGCGGTTATCTTAAGGTAGTCCAATTTCTTTATTTGAGCTGCAACAAATACCACCGCCGCAACCAAGATCCATAAGTATACTGAGATCATCGGTTTTATGTCAAGGCCTGTACCTATATCATTCAATGCAATTAGAATCAATAGTGCACCTGCAAAGAGCTTTAACATAACAGCTGCGGTGAATTTTTTAAGCATTCCATACACCACAAGAGCTGCACCAACATAAACCATTCCGATTGCTCCAAGTATTAAGGAGAAGGATGTAATACCATTCATTATAATGACGGACCAAATTCCGAAAATTATTCCGTTTGATATGCCAAGATACAGGTTGAGTCCGTTAAAATTCTTGCCGTCCTTCCATGATGATATTACAAAACTTATAACATAGAACATAAATGCTGCTGAGGCATATTTGAATGAGAATTGCCAGCTATCAGGCTGATAGTACAGGTAGTAAGTTGAATAAAGTATCCATGTTGCCAAAAATGGGATCAGCCTCAATTCAGGCCATTTTTTATTGACACTGACATAGAATGCAGCTGAATTTATAACCAGAAGGTAGAGAAAAAGTGTAAAAATAGCATTTTCCGATTTCATGACTAATGGAGCTATTAGTGCCCCCAATAAACCGATATTCATAAGGATCCTTAAATCAAGCCTATAGGAATATACACTAATCATCAATGTCACTGCAACCATCAGCAGGAATACTGTCATAGGGCTCCACATAGAGTAATAAATACCCGCAAAGGCAAATGTAGTATAAATCAAAGAAGCTCCAAGACCTGATAAAATCTCATTTAATGCTGACTTTCCCTTTTGTCCTGCAGTTACACCACCAACTGCAAAACCTGTTCCTGCCACTATACCAATCATGATTTTCAATTGATTGGATATCCATCCCTTGTCTACAGCAAATCTAAACAGGTACGAGAAGGTAAGAAACATAAATACCGCACCCAGAAGGGTTATCCAGTGTTTTTTGAACAAGTTGTTCATATTTACTCCATCCTTTCAAAATTTAAATAAAACAATTTGTTTTGAATGTTATATTTAAATTATAGATGGATTTTATTGTTATTCCCAGATATCCCAGGTCACAACTTGACAGCCGAAAGTCATGGTATCACAAAGTGACTTAAGTCATACTATATGGTTTTTTATTGCGTATACAGCCAATTGGGTCCTGTCCTTTACCCCCGCTTTATCCAAAGTCCCTGTAATTATGTTCTTTACAGTGCCCTCTGTAATAAAAAGCTCTGACCCTATTTCTTTATTGCTTTTGCCGTCAACAATAAGCCTTATTACATCAAGCTCCCTGTCTGTAAAATGTATATCAGGACCATTAACCTCAGTTGATTTTTGAGGCTCAATGTGGCTTACCTTTTTTACTACATTGTCAAAAACGTCATGGTGAATGATGCTCATACCTTTTGCAACGCTTTTGATTGCAAGAATCAGATCTTCAGGATCAGCATCCTTCAAAAGATAGCCTGCCGCTCCGTTTTGCAAAGCATTTTTTATATTTTCATCATTATTAAACGTTGTAAGAATAATAACCTTTATGTTAGGGTACGTTGACTTTATTATCCTTGTGCCTTCAATACCGTCACAAACAGGCATCATGATGTCCATTAAAACCACATCAGGGTTTAATTCACTGCACAGCCTGAATGCATCTTCTCCATTACCGGCAGTTGCTGCAACCTCTATTGCACTATCCTGTTCAATAATAAACTTCAGGCTTTGTCTGAGCATCGCCTGATCATCCACAATCAATACCTTTATCATTAAGACACCTCATATTAATCTCATTAACTTTTATTAAGAGGAATTTCCACTCTTAAGTTAAAACCGCTTTCGCCATCCGAACCATAGATTATTGTTCCATTGACCGCTTTTAACCTCTCCTCCATTCCGGACAAACCAAATCCCTTTACAATTTTACCGCAGCCAATACCATCATCCAAAATAAAGAGCTTAATCATTTTTGCATCGAATCTCAAAATTATACTGACGTTTTTAGCTTTGCCATGCTTAATGGAGTTGGTCAAGGCTTCCTGACATACTCTATATACAATATCAGAATACCTCTCAATATCATGAGGCTCCATTCCCTCAGAGGTAAAATCAATCTCCACACCTGACAGTCTGAAATCCGAAAACATGTTATTGAGTGATGTTATAAGGCTATTTGAATTAAGCTTTTCCGGCCTCAAACCTGTTATCGATCTGCGAAGCTCCTTAAGTCCCTCCTTGGATATCTTCAATGCCTCTTTAAGCTTATCTCCTGTAGTGTCCACATCGCTCTTATAAGTTATGTTGGCCACCTCAAGGACTGAGATGAGCAGTGTCATTGTATGCCCTAATGTATCATGCACATCATGGGCAATTCTGTTTCGTTCCTTTGTAATGGTCAGCTCTCTATATAATGTAATGTCAGTAAATGTCAATGTCTTAGCTAGCATATCCCCATGCCTGTTCAAAACAGGCTGAAGCTTTACATGATAGGTTTTGGGGGTGGGATGTATTATTGTTATTTCAGTAGATATCATAGAAGGCTTTTGTCCCATAACACATTCTATAAACCCAGCATCTATTTCTCCTGTTGATATTGACTTTATCTTACTGAAGACCAAGCTTATATCAACGTCCTTTAAGCTGTCTTCATCTGCTAGTATGTTTGACAGAAAAGCCATGTTCCAGTCTATAACCTTATTGCTTAAATTAAAAACCAGTACCGAATCATTCATTTTCTCAACAATTTCTCTTCTCGCAATGGGTACAAGATCAAGAAACCTGTACTTAAAAGTTGCAATAGCTACTATAAGCATTGTAAGAGAAAAGCTTACAGGTGTCAGGTCATAATTTACCTTTACAATGCCTGTAACAGATAAAAAATTGGATATAATGGGTATAAGAACTGCCAGTATTAGAGCTAGAGTCTGAATCTTTAGAATCCTGATTTGTTTACTGTATTTTCTAGTTAGAACCAGTATTCCCAGAAAAATGTACACATAGGTTACAAAAACTATTATCCAGAAGTAAACCCTTCTGCCGTTGTCACCACCAATGCTGTCTTTAAATATCTTATGATAATCGTTGGTCAATACAACTAAATAGTTAACAAAAGGAATAAGAGCAGCAGGTATAATGGATTTTTTCTTAAAAAAACTCCTGTTTTCAGCAAAAAGGTTACAAAATATCAGCCAGCCCAAGCTTAAAAAGCATATGCAAAAATAATTAACTTTCATGAATATCAGCTTGTTTGAATACTCCTGTGCCATGAGCTCACATGCATAGCCTAAAGACCACACAAACACCAATGTCTGGCAGCATACATAGCATATAAAAAGACTGGATTTCTTTGCTTTAAACATGAAATATACAACCATAAAAAACGACAAAATCGCAGATATGACGGGCAAAATGCCGTTGGTTGAAAGTAGAAAACGCATTATCACACTCTCCTGACATAATAAATGTATAGCGTTTTTCTGAATTTTTGCAACATATACATCAAGGAAAATATTTCACAACATCTTACAAATGTCAAATGATTATTGCAAAACATTTAGATACTTCAATAAGAAATTTACATGGCCTCTTACAGAATACTGTTAGAACAATAGGCCAAGTAAATTTCCTTATACGAAGCAATTTTATATTTAAATTTCTGAATTAATTAATACCCCTTATCAGAGTCTTTCATATCAGAGTTTTTCAAGCTCTTCTTTGAGAATCTTGTTGATTATTTGAGGATTGCCCTTTCCTCTGCTTTCCTTCATACACTGTCCCACAAGGAAGCCGAAGGCTTTTTCCTTACCGCTCTTGAAGTCTGCAACAGACTGGGGGTTGGCCTCAAGTATTTTCTTAACAATGCCTACAAGTGCACCTTCATCATTAACAACCTCAAGTCCTTCTTCTTTTACAATAACCTCAGGATCTTTTTTAGTCTGAAACATTTTATCAAAAACTTTCTTGGCGATTGTTCCGCTGATTTTGCCGCTGTCTATGAGCTTAACAAGCTTAGCCAAGTACTCTGCTGGAAAAGGTATCTCACTGGCTTCCATCTCCTTCTCCTTCAAAATCCTCATCAGGTCACCCATTATCCAGTTGCTGACCGCTTTTGCGTTATTGCTCATCTTAACAGCCTCTTCAAAGAAATCAGCATAATACTTTGACGAAGTAAGTATCGCCGAGTCATACTCGGGCAATGCATAATCCTCCATATACCTCTTTTTCCTTGCTTCAGGAAGCTCAGGAAGTGAAGATCTTATCTCTTCAATATAACTGTCTTCAAGTACGATAGGTACCAAGTCAGGCTCAGGGAAATACCTGTAGTCATGAGCCTCTTCCTTGCTCCTCATTGCATAGCTTGTTCCTTTGTTATCATCCCAGCGTCTTGTTTCCTGTATGATAACTCCGCCGTATTCGAGCTCGGTTTTCTGTCTCTTGAACTCTCCTTCAATTGCCCTTAAAATAGCCTTGAAAGAGTTGAGGTTTTTCATTTCTGTTCTTGTACCGAATTCCTTCTGTCCTACAGGCCTTATAGACAGGTTAACGTCTGCCCTTAAAGATCCTTCCTGCATCTTGCAGTCCGATACATCTATATACTCCAAAATAGCCTTCAATGTTTCCAAAAATGCCTTTGCCTCTTCAGCCGACCTTATGTCAGGCTCAGACACTATTTCGATCAGCGGCACCCCGCACCTGTTGTAATCAACAAGGGTTCCTCTATCCCATTCATCATGTATGAGCTTTCCTGCATCTTCTTCTATGTGAATCCTGGTAAGACCGATTCTTTTTTGTTCTCCGTTTACTTCTATATCAATATACCCGTTCTTACATATGGGCAGATCAAACTGTGAAACCTGATAAGCTTTAGGCAGATCAGGATAAAAGTAATTCTTTCTGTCCTGTTTGCTGAATCTTGCAATCTCGCAGTTTGTAGCGAGCCCTGCCTTAACAGCATACTCAATAACCTTTTTGTTTAAAACAGGCAAAACACCCGGCATCCCAGTACATATAGGACAGCAATGAGTATTAACATCTCCGCCGAACTCAGTTGTACATGAGCAGTATATTTTTGATTTAGTTGACAGCTCTGCATGAACTTCCAAACCTATTACCAATTCGTAATCCATTGTCATCACCCTTCTTTTGTAATCCTATATTTTCGCCCTTTGCTTATGAAACTCCGTGTTCTGTTCAAATGTATAGCCAACCCGAAGGAGTGTACTTTCATCCAATGGCTTTCCGATGAGCTGCAAGCCTATGGGAAGATTATTTCCGTCAAAGCCGCATGTAACAACCAATCCCGGTAATCCTGCTATATTAACAGATACAGTGAAGATATCACCCAGATACATTTCAAGAGGGTCGTCCATTTTCTCACCAATCTTGTATGCAGTGGATGGAGCAGTTGGCCCTAATACCAAGTCATATTTTGAAAAGGCTTCGTCAAAGCCGTTTTTAATAAGGGTCCTTACCTGAAGGGCTTTCTTATAATAAGCATCATAATATCCCGAACTCAATGCATACGTTCCAAGCATTATCCTTCTCTTAACCTCGGCACCGAAGCCCTCACTCCTTGACTGCTTGTAAAGATCAATCAAGTCAGTGAATTTCTCTGCACGATAGCCGTATTTTACACCGTCATACCTTGCAAGGTTGGAGCTTGCTTCTGCTGACGATATAATATAATACGCCGGGATAGCATACTCGGTAATAGGCAGAGAAAACTCCTCGCACTGGGCTCCAAGCTTCCTTAACACCTCAACAGCATCCAATACCGACTTCCTGACTTCACTGTTTAGGCCTTCACCTATATATTCCTTAGGTATACCAACCTTCATACCCTTTACATCATTAACCAAAGCCTTTGTAAAATCAGGATAGCTTGTTTTTATAGATGTTGAATCCATAGGATCATGACCGCAGATCGCATTCATTACCAGTGCACAGTCGGTTACATCCTTCGTCAACGGCCCTATTTGATCCAATGAGGATGCAAATGCAACAAGTCCATACCTTGATACAGAACCGTATGTAGGCTTTAATCCAACTACTCCGCAAAAGGATGCCGGCTGCCTTATAGATCCCCCTGTATCGGAGCCAAGTGAAAATATGGCTTCACCAGCTGCTACACACGCTGCAGACCCTCCGCTGGATCCCCCGGGGACTCTTTCCAAATCCCATGGGTTGCATGTCTTTCTAAAGAAGGAGTTCTCCGTTGATCCTCCCATGGCAAATTCATCCATGTTAAGCTTACCAACTAAAACAGTATCTTCCTGGAAAAGCTTTTTTGAAACAGTGGCGTTATAGGGCGGTATAAAGTTATTTAACATTTTGGATGCACAAGTGGTTTTGATGCCCTCTGTACACATATTGTCCTTCAATGCCATAGGAATGCCGCTAAGCAGTGATGTTGCTTCACCTTTATCCATCTTATCCTGGATGTCTTTAGCTCTCTTTAAGGCTTCTTCCTTGCACACTGTAATGAAGCTGCCTACTTTACCTTCAACACTGTCTATTCTACCAAGCACCGACTCTGTAATTTCTACGGCACTTGCTTTTTTATTTTGAAGTAAATCTTTTAACTCATGGGCTGTCAGTTCAAAAAGTTCCACAATTCTACCTCCTGAAATCCAATATTATTCACAAATCAAATTTATTTAAACCCTATTCAACAACCTTGGGTACTTGTACGCATCCATTCTCCTTTGAAGGTGCATTTGACAAAAGTTTTTCCCTGTCAAACGATTCTTTAACCTCGTCGTCTCTGAAAACATTTTTAAGGGGCATAACATGTGCAGTTGGTTGTACGCCTGATGTGTCAAGCTCATTAAGCTTGTCCACATATGAAATAATATTTCCCATTTCAGAAGTTAATTTTACTATTTCTGCCTCTGTTAGGTTTAGTCTGGCAAGTTGAGCAACATGTTCAATAGTTTCTCTAGTTATTTTCATAAAATTCCCTCCATTCATAATGTTTATTATATTAAATGCCTATTGTAAAAGCAATTATTTTTTATTCTCTCCAAGTATTCTAGACATGAATAAAGAACACAAATAAAGGACATATATAATATGCCCTCTTAATGCCATGTTGATAATTTAAATAATATATTATCACTTTAATATATTATTTTTGATATATTAATTTTGATATTTCATAATCATGCTTTACATTTTTCCAAGAGATGGTATATAGTATCACCCAAATCAGTCAATGTTGCATCCTTATTAACAATCTTTTCTATTCCCCCAGGACAATTCAATCTGTATGATCCATCAGTATTTCTTGTCGTGGTATTTAAAATATACCCGCATTCATCATCATACCTTACTGATATATATCTTCTTCCCTGGGTAAATTCGCACCATTCTTTTACCTCCAGCTTCTTAACCAACTCTTTGTCGGTAAACGGATAAACGTTGCTGTCAATCTCAACAGCTTGCCTTACAGCTTCACCCAATTGATGCGGAAGAATCGGACCGTCAATATATATAATATTGTCCATAGCCCTGCCCTTTCCTTCAATATCTTTTGCATAAGGGATTATTATAATGCTGTTATTTCTTGAGAAAAATATGCTTGCAAACCCCGTTTGAACAACCTTATATTTCTTATTTTGATTTTTATTGCTCCCAAATAAAGACTTGTCTTTCTTTACTTTTTCCTTCTTTGTATCTTCTTTTGCAACCTTCTTGACTTCTTCTTTTATATTTCTCTGAAATAATTTCCCCTTGATACCTTCTTCTTTACTTTTGTCCTGATTCAGCCTATCCCCGTAAGGACTTTCTACTCTTTGACTATCCTGCTCAGGCACTTTTTTATTGAGTAATTCATAGCAACTGTCGTCATCAGAGTTATTTGATAATGCCCAAGGCGTAAACTTTTTTGTAGAGATACTGCTGTCATTATCGTATTTCTGATTCGATTCAATTGAGAAACCTCCGGAATAGCTGGAACTTTCCACAGTAGCAAGCCTTTGATTCATCGAAGGTATATTGTTGCTTTGAAAATAATCATTTTGATTATTATTCATTACAGGCTCATTGTCATTGCCTATTCTTCCGAATTTGGGATGATCATATGTATCTGGATTTATAGATCTGTTTTCTTTTTTTCTGCTAAAGTAATTGGCAATATCCTGTTTTATATCATTACTGTTAACACTAATAGGCTTTGTCTTTATCTTCCTTTTCGCAAGCTCAATTTTAGGCAGCTTTAGATTTGATATCTTGCTCTTAAGGTCCAAATCCTTTATGAAGCCTATTATCTTATCCAATGCAGCTTTTAATTTGGGTGACTTGTTAACTGTTTCCACTAACTTATAAGGAATCTTAATGTCCAAAAACTTAAACAACAAGCCCAAAACAATGGCAACTACAATGATGTCAAAAATAACGAAAACAATTATAGCCATAACATACCTCTTTTCAAAATAATCTAATCACTTACAGATAAAATAAACCTATTTAAGTATCACAATTTACCCATCAGGTTATTATTTGGTTTAATAAATTGGTACTTATTTCTCTATACAATAATATTTTATCATAAATTTTAAAAAAAGATATCTAATTATTAATAAATTTTTAATAATTTTTTAATAAATAATTTATATTTACCTAACTCTTTAACTATTCCCCAATCATCTTCTTTAAGTCTTCCTCGGAAATAACAGAAACTCCTAAGTCCCTTGCTTTAACCAGCTTACTTCCCGCATCTTCCCCTGCAAGCACAAAAGATGTTTTCTTTGAAACACTGCTTGAAACCTTTCCACCATACGCTTGAATGAGTTCCGAAGCCTCTTCCCTTGTCATTGAGGGTAAAGTCCCGGTGAGGACAAAAGTTTTTCCTGCAAAACGATCATCTTTCTTTTTCTCCAAAGCCTTTGAGACCATATTAACTTCGGCTTCCTTAAGTTTTTCTATGAGAGCACGAACTTGAGGCCTTGCAAAGAAGCTCAGAATATCCTGCACCATTATATCGCCAAAGTCAGGCAATGCAATTAGCTGATCATACTTCGCTTCCATTATGGAATCTACATCGGGAAAGTTTGCAGCAAGGACCCTTGCAGTCTGTTTACCTACATTTCTTATTCCAAGGCCTGTTATAAGCTTGTCAATATCGTTTTCTTTTGACTTTTCAACAGCTTTGATAAGATTATCAATTGACTTTTCTTTGCCTACAATTCCCTTGTTTATCAGTTCTTCTCTATGATTCTTTATATTATATAAATCTGCAATATCCTTTATATACCCATCAGCCATCAAAGCCTCAACCGAGCTTGGACCAAGGCCTTCTATATTCATGGCATCCTTGGATGCAAAATATATAACACCTCTTATAGCTTGGGCAAAACATTCGGAACCTGTACAGCGAATCTCAACACCGTTTTCCTCCCTCAGGGCAGGTGCACCGCATTTTGGGCAGGTATTGGGTATTATAAACCTCTGTGCATGCGGAGGCCTCTTTTCCGGAATGCTTCTTATAACCTCCGGTATTATGTCTCCGGCCTTTTGAATAATTACCGAGTCACCTTCTCTTATATCCTTCATGTCTATGTAGTCCTGATTATGAAGTGTTGCCCTTGAAACCGTTGTGCCAGCTAACCTTACAGGCTTTAAGATAGCAAGAGGCGTGAGCCTGCCTGTACGTCCAACCTGAACATCTATTTTTTCAACTATGGTTTCCTTTTGTTCAGGCGGATATTTATACGCTACCGCCCATCTTGGCACTTTGCTGGTCATGCCTAGCCTTGCTCTGTCTCCTAGGCTGTCAACCTTAACAACTGCTCCGTCTATTCCAAAGGGCAGACTCCATCTCGAATCACCGATTTTGAAAATTGCATCCCATACTTCGTCAGCTGTTTTACATACACAATAATCGGGACTTACATGGAAACCTTGGGATTTAAGCCAGCCTAGAGACTCTGAATGGGAAGCAAATTCCCTGCCCCGGCATATCTCAAGATTAAAAACAAATATATCAAGGTTTCTTTCTCTTACTATAGATGAATCCAACTGCCTCAATGTTCCTGCTGCAAGGTTTCTTGCAGTCTGGTATATTTTACCCCCGATCTCTTCCTGTTTACGGTTAATGTTTTCAAAGGTCTCATTGGTCATGTAAACCTCGCCGCGAACCTCAAGATACGGATGTTTTTCAGGAATGCTTTTGGGTACATTGGGTACTTCCAGAAGATTCTCATAAACCGATTCTCCAATAACTCCGTCCCCTCTGGTTATCCCATCTACAAATGTACCGTCATTATATCTTAAGACCACTGAAAGCCCATCAATCTTTTTTTCAACAATAAAAGTAGGCTCCCCAAGCTCTTGAATCATTTTGTTAACAAAACTATAAACCTCTTCCTTACTGAATACATCCTGTAGACTTACAACAGGTACATCATGCTGTACTTTTCTAAGCTCCCTCTTGCTTGTTCCTCCAACCTTCCTGGTAGGTGAATCCGCATCTGCAAACTGGGGATACTCCTTCTCCAGCTTCCTTAACTCTAATGAGAGTTGATCATATTCATAATCTGTTATTTCCGGATCATCCTGGTTATAGTAGCGTTCATTATGATATTCTATTTGCTTTCTAAGTTCCTCAATCCTCTTCTTAACTTCCATGAATCCAACCCTTTCCTCATTTTACTTAAATTATAAAATTATTTTTTTGATTTAGAGGCCTTTGATTTCCCCCCACCTTTAGCTAAAAACACATATATGGCTAGTAAGGAAAGTACTATCCAGAATATTCCCCAGATAACGGCAGGTATATATGGCCAGATTTGTGCCAGTTGATCTGCATCGCTTCCATTTGCCCTACCGCCTATCATCTGAAGTGGAAATTTGAATTTGACCAGCAATGTATCCACAAAGGTATCATATACAGCATAGGCAACGCTTGAAACTCCTATAATATCCAAAGTCCAGTCAATTACCTTGTCATTCTGAATCATGTAGATAATTATAACTACAGCTGCAAATATTATTGAATATAGCAATATAAGGCTAAAATCTCCGTACTTTATGGAAACTCCAAGAAATATTATCGCTATGATACCTGGAAGGTATTTTTTAATCGGTGTCTTCTTTAAAAGCAAAATAAGCAACCCAAAGAACAAACTTCCCAAGTAACCACCGTTTAAAATCATAATTTGGGAAAGCCAGCCCTTTGTCTTAACAAGTGCATATCCGCTTTCATTAAAGCTAATCCTAATACCGCTTATGCCATAACCGAACACGAAGGCCATTAATGAATGTCCCAATTCATGCAGAAATACTGCAAACAGCTTTAACGGCTTTATTATGACAGTATTCCACAATACAAGAATAAGCGACAGAATAATAAGATATCTTCCCATGGATTTCATATTGATTTCCCCACAAATTAATATATAAATATAGAAGCAGAAATTGATTAATCTCTTTTAGTTTATTTCTTTCTAGCAAATGAATGTATCATAAATAATACTAAAAAAATGCCTAATATTAATCCGATACCGTCAATAATATTTTTCCAATCGGATATAGCAAGGTAAATTCTTAAATAATAAAGCTTTTGCAATAGATAGCAAAGCAATATGCCCCCAACGATCCCAACTACTGCACCCTTATTTTTTGCAGAAAACTTTTCTACATCAAACACCAGTATAAATATTACTACAATGAGCAAAAAGTCTATTGAATTACCAAGAAGGTAATTATAGGATCTGAAAATCAATGCAGCAGCTGTAAATAAAACCAGCAAGACACCCAGCACAACAGGTAGTATTGACCTGGCTTTTTCTTTAAACTTGTCATTCCCAAAAACTATTATATAGATTATAACTACTATTATAAGATTTGTCATTTTTTACACCTGTCCAAACATTGTTTAAATTTCATTCATGCCTAAGCATATAACATGGTCTATTATAATATTATTTTAACACATATGTCATTACAAAATTTATTTTTCTCGAAATTTTGATCATTGTTAAGTTGCAAATCCAATATGTAGTTTGCTATAATTCACATGTATGTCTGATAAAACCGATCAATTATTAGATTACTTAATATGAGCATTTGGGGAATAATAATATAAAAATAACGTGGAAATAAGAGGTATTGATGGGAAATAGAATTAAGGGGAAGGATCTTAGACAAAGTCTTACTTATGTAATTATAGCAGTTACTCTTGGCAATGTATTCTTCATTTCTGTGGGAACTCCGGTTGGAGGTGCGGCATTTACAAAGTTTGCAGTAAAGCTTGGGATTGATGATTTCAAATATGGCATAATTCTAACACTAGCAATTTTAGGCAGTGTTATTCAATTGCCCTTTTCATTCAATATTGAGAACTCAGGAAAGCGAAAGCTTATATTTCTAGCAGCGGGATTTATACATAGGCTCCTTTATATACCGATAGCACTAATACCTTTATTTGTACCCTCTGCAAACAAAAACCTTATTTTTATTTCCATTGCCTTTTTGATTATGGTATCCTCTGCAGCCAATTCGGTAGTAGGTGTCGCCTTTTCCTCATGGATGGGTTCTCTTATTCCATTAAGAATAAGAGGACGATATTTTAGTAAAAGAATGATGATCTATACCGTTTCAGGTGCATTAAGCGGTTTGATCATCGGTCAGTATATAGACAGGTTTAACAGTCTTACGAACTATTCCATATTGTTTATTGTGATTGCATTATTTGGTGCAGCCGATATATTTTGCTTCATATTTATAAAAGATCCTCCGGTTGAAACTACTGAGAAGCAAAGCATTAAAACATTAAAAGAGCCCTTTAAGGACAAAAATTATTTAAAACTTATAATATCGGTATCCCTTTGGAATTTCGGCATTAACCTTCCAACACCGTTTTTATTTATGTTTATGATAAAACAGCTTAACATGAGCCTTTTTTCAATATACCTTCTTTCCCAGTTTGTTTCTAATGTCGCCACTATTTTATTTGTACAGCATATTGGAAAGGCAATAGACAAATACGGAAATAGGCCTGTAGCCGTCATATCAGCCTTTTTTATATCCATAATTCCGTTTTTATGGTGCTTTGCCACCCCGCACAATTATTATTTTATTATACCCATAGCAAGCCTCATAACAGGTATTTTCTGGCCCGGCTTTGAAATGAGTTTTATAAACCTATCCATATGGCTGGCTCCAAAAAAACACCGCACATCATACCTTGCCAACTATACAATGTTTACATCAGTAGTGGGAATAGGCCTTTCCTATCTTTTAGGTTCTTGTTTCATGAGGTTTGCAGAGCCTTACTTAAAGCAACTTGAAGCCCCATTCCTAGTCGGTCAGACATTAAACCACTATCATGCATTATTTATACTTACATTCATAACCAGGCTTTTAATTTCCTTGTTCTTTTTGCCTAGAATAAATGAAAGCAATGCAAGATCATTAAAAGATATGATTAGAGGAAAACCATAAAAAAAACTTCCAATAATTTATGGCATTTATAAAACACTGTTACAATAACAGATATAAATGCAGAAATATAATCGGAAGTTAAGAGATTTTCTTAGAATTGATAGAAAGTACTAACTAAATAGGCTTTAATAAAACTAAAGATTGTTTTACATATGTAAATACTTTAGTTATTGCTACCTTCTCGGCTCAACCAATAATTTGATTGCAGTTCTTTCTTCACCGTCAATCACTATGTCAGTAAAAGCCGGGATGCAAATAAGTTCGATTCCAGATGGGGCAACAAAGCCGCGGGCAATTGCGATAGCCTTAACCGCTTGATTCAATGCACCAGCTCCTATAGCTTGTATTTCTGCAGAACCCTTTTCACGAATAACACCTGCTAAAGCACCAGCAATAGAATTTGGATTGGATTTTGATGAGACTTTTAATACGTCCATACTCGTACCCCCTAAAACTTTTTCATATATTAAAATATTCTACATAAAAATCGAAAATCCTTTTTTTGAATTCATTTTAGGCAAATTATTGCTACCTGGCTTCCATTATCAAACTTATTCTTCTAATATTTGTAGTTTTTCCATTTTTTTCGTCAATATCTAGCAACACTGCATTAAATATTACCCTTCCATTTGCTACTTCAAATCGTTGCGGCATATTGGTAAGAAACTTTTTAAGTATAATATCCTTATTAACACCGATAACACCATCATAAGGCCCTGTCATACCGACATCAGTTATAAATCCCGTACCGAAAGGGAAAATCCTTTCATCTGCTGTCTGTACATGGGTATGGGTACCTAAAACACAGCTTACTCTGCCATCCAAATACCAAGCCATTGCAGTTTTTTCCGAAGTAGCCTCTGCATGGAAATCTACAATAACCACCTTAACCTCTTTTTTTATTTGTTCCAACTCTCTGTCAGCGGCTTTAAAAGGACAATCTATATTGTCCATATATATTCTGCCTAAAAGGTTCATTATTGCAATTTTCCCATTTTTGCCGCTTAATATGGCATACCCTTTTCCAGGCAAATCTTGAGGGTAATTTGCAGGCCTTGCCATCTTGTTGTCACTTTCAATGAAGTTTAAAATCTCATGTTTTGACCATGTGTGATTACCCATGGTTATCCCATCCACCCCATTATTATACAATTCCTGAGCAATAACATATGTTATTCCGCTTCCCCCTGCTGCATTTTCACCATTAACAATACAAAAATCAACTTCTTCTTCCTTTTTCAATTTATTTATCATTTCTTTTGCTGCTTTTCTTCCAGGACTGCCGACAATATCGCCAATAAACAAAACCCTCAACCCTAATCCTCCATTTCAATGATAAAAGTGTTATTAACCTTAACATTAATAATTAATAAATTTATCAATTATGCTTTGAAAAATAATCTTTAAAGCACAAAAAGCGTGTCACCACGCTTTTTATGTATATAAATCTTTACTATTTTGCATATTCAATAGCTCTAACTTCTCTTATTACATTTACTTTTATCTGACCCGGATACTCAAGCTCACTTTCGATCTTCTTGACTATCTCACGAGTCATCATTATCATACCTTCGTCAGTAACGTCTTCAGGCTTAACCATAATCCTGACTTCCCTACCTGCTTGAATTGCAAAAGACTTTTCTACCCCACTGAAAGAATTTGCAATTTCTTCAAGTTTTTCCAGACGTTTGATGTATGATTCCAAAGTTTCTCTCCTTGCACCAGGTCTTGCTGCAGAAATAGAATCTGCTGCCTGAACAAGAACCGCTACTATTGAAGTAGCTTCTATATCTCCATGGTGAGATAAAATTGCACTTACTACATCATTATTTTCCTTGTACTTCTTTGCCAAATCAGCTCCTATAGTAACATGGGAGCCTTCAATCTCATGATCTACTGCTTTTCCAATGTCATGCAGTAAACCTGCTCTTTTAGCAAGAGTAACATCTACACCAAGTTCAGCTGCCATTAATCCTGCAAGCTGTGCTACTTCTATAGAATGGTTTAATACATTCTGTCCGTAGCTTGTCCTGAATCTAAGCTTACCTAAAAGCTTGATAACCTCAGGATGTAATCCGTGTACACCTGTTTCAAATGTTGCACGGTCGCCTTCTTGACGGATTGTGTTTTCAACTTCCTTCTTGGCTTTCTCAACCATTTCTTCTATTCTGGCTGGGTGAATTCTTCCATCCAGTATTAGCTTTTCCAATGTTATCCTTGCCACTTCTCTCTTTATTGGATCAAAACCGGATAGAATAACCGCTTCCGGTGTATCATCGATAATAAGATCAATACCTGTCAGTGTTTCAAGAGTCCTGATATTACGTCCTTCACGACCGATGATTCTTCCCTTCATTTCGTCATTAGGCAGTGGAACAACAGATACTGTGATTTCTGAGACATGGTCTGCAGCACATTTCTGTATTGAGCAGGCGATTATATCCTTTGCCTTCTTATCCGCTTCCTCTTTTGCTTTTGCTTCAATCTCTTTTATAAGAATAGCAGCTTCGTGCTTAACTTCGCTTTCAATATTTCTGAGCAAATAATCCTTTGCGTCTTCAACTGAAAGACCAGATATTCTTTCCAACTCTTCGATCTGCTTTTTCTGAATCTCAAGCGTTTTATCCTGGAGTCCCTGTACTTCTTTTGTCTTTTTATTGAGCTGTTCGTCCTTCTGCTCAAGGGCTTCCATTTTACGATCCAGAGTCTCTTCTTTCTGCAAAAGCCTTCTTTCCAGTCTTTGAACCTCATTTCTTCTGTCTCTTATTTCTTTTTCAAGTGTTTCCTTGCTCTTATGAATTTCTTCCTTGGCTTCAAGAAGAACTTCACGTTTTTTGCTTTCGGCTTGCTTTACCGCTTCGTTAAGAATCTTAACCGCTTCGTTTTCAGCACCGCCTATTTTTTCTTCAGCCTGTTTCTTTCTGAACTTAATGCCCAACTTGAAAAATATAAATGAAGCAATTACTGCAATTCCAATACCAATTAATAAACCAATTGCGAATTTTATGATACACACCTCCTTGTTATTCAGTTTTCAATGGACAGTAGCTAATGTACAAACACGCCCATTAGCATAAACTCATTGTAAACTTTTTTAAAATTTATGTCAAGAATCAATTCTAAGTATTCAGACATAACCCGTCCTCTTTTTTCATATACTATTAATCTATTTTTCTTTTTTCTTCGGATTATGTGGAAACCACCCTTTTAATACTCGTTCCTCCTGTTTTATTATTTCTTGAATGCTCCTCAGCAATATTCTGATTTTATTACAATGGGATGGAAAATTCATATGATACGAAGTGATTTTATTAGAAATTCTTTTTTTCATAGTGTTGCTGAATTGAAAAAATATTGTGAATTGTAAAATTCTTTCTTTCAAAATTCACCTAACATGGTCACACACGTAAAAGAGGTAATCTTATTTCAAGATTACCTCTTTTACGATACTGTATGTATACAGTTGGCTGCGGGTCAAGGATTCGAACCCTGACAGACTGATCCAGAGTCAGTAGTGCTACCATTACACAAACCCGCATTATTCGTGACAAAGGGTATTATAGCATAGTACAATTATCATTGCAATAGCTATTTTAAAATTTTTTACCGGTTTTTTATGGAAACCATTTAATTGAGCACGAAAGATTTTTTCATCCAGTCAATATGACCTTAATAATGTACATTAAAGTTGGCTTTACCAAAACACCTATTGGTAAAGTATCACTCTAAATAACTCTTATTACTTTTTGCAGCTTCTTGAACCCATTGTTCAATTAGCTTTCTACTAAAAATATAGTTATTATTAATTTTGGTATATGGTAACCCCCTTAACTTATTGCTATTAATAGCACTTACAAGACTACTATCATCCATTCCTAAATACGCAGCTGCATCATAAATTCCAATTATATCATTTTGCCGAATACTAAAATCGCTAGGTACAGATACACTTTGTCCTGCCGATGTAGGAATGAAACTTCTCAACAAATTACTGTCTTTTAAAATGAACGAACATATTATTATTGATGCACCAATAATTATACATCCTGCTAAAAATTCTTTCTTTTCCATTATGCCTCCAAAACAAATACACTTTTTTCCTTTATATTAGCAAATTTATGTATGTCTTGTCAAAAGGTTGGATTTCAAGTACATACAATCATCTCAAAAATAACAATAAGCTCATTGTTAGCGTTATTAAAGCAAATTTTCTTACCATCCATATTCCCCCTTCACTTTAATATTACTCTTAAAGTGAATAGTTGCGTGTATCAACATGTTTATTTCAATCCACGCTCCCTGTATAGAGAGCGACTGACTGGCACAAATTAAGCAGAAAATCAAAAGTAATTTCAATCCACGCTCCCTGTATAGAGAGCGACCTATATCAGATATTATATAAGTTAATATACCAAGAATTTCAATCCACGCTCCCTGTATAGAGAGCGACCAGAATGGAGCAAGTCTAATGGAAGTACAGAGATATCTTGATTTCAATCCACGCTCCCTGTATAGAGAGCGACTTAATGCAGCTGGTGCTATTGTGGCGGGAGTAAACGATTTCAATCCACGCTCCCTGTATAGAGAGCGACGTTTTCACATTGCTTAGCGAATTTCACCATTAAATTTATTTCAATCCACGCTCCCTGTATAGAGAGCGACTAATAAGTACCATTTTGAGGATTATATTTATATACAATTTCAATCCACGCTCCCTGTATAGAGAGCGACTCTGTCAATTTTTATAATGTTTCCTTCAAATCCTTATTTCAATCCACGCTCCCTGTATAGAGAGCGACTTTGCAATATCTGAATTTGGACTTAGCAAAATAATTTCAATCCACGCTCCCTGTATAGAGAGCGACATTATACCATATTTTTGTATAGTGCAAAAGTCCTAATTTCAATCCACGCTCCCTGTATAGAGAGCGACGCAATTAGTGTCTACAAACAAATCAATATATGGATTTCAATCCACGCTCCCTGTATAGAGAGCGACAACACATATATATTATTACGTGGGTCTCTTGCAAATTTCAATCCACGCTCCCTGTATAGAGAGCGACGTAATACGTGGTACAAATGCCCCGGCTATCATAACCATTTCAATCCACGCTCCCTGTATAGAGAGCGACCTAAATCATTTCTAGCACCTTGTCTTTCTATTGATTTCAATCCACGCTCCCTGTATAGAGAGCGACTAACCATCTTCGTGCCGGATTAATTCACCTTTTTCCAATTTCAATCCACGCTCCCTGTATAGAGAGCGACACATAGAAAATTCTATCGAAAACATACTTGAACATTTCAATCCACGCTCCCTGTATAGAGAGCGACACAATACTGTCTACATCAACTGGGCTGGTTATTATTTCAATCCACGCTCCCTGTATAGAGAGCGACCCATTGCCTGTAATACAATAATAAATTTATCAAAAGATTTCAATCCACGCTCCCTGTATAGAGAGCGACTGCAGTGCCACAAAGCTATGCTCAGTATACTAGAGATTTCAATCCACGCTCCCTGTATAGAGAGCGACCTGGCTTCCCCACTGTTGATAGAGGTATAGATCAATATTTCAATCCACGCTCCCTGTATAGAGAGCGACAAAAGCAATCCAATGGTCATTGCCAACAACAGATATTTCAATCCACGCTCCCTGTATAGAGAGCGACTATTTAAAACAATTGCTTTTCTACCATCGTCAAAATATTTCAATCCACGCTCCCTGTATAGAGAGCGACCTCTCTTTGAGCAGTTAAACTTTGTTGTGTTGTAATTTCAATCCACGCTCCCTGTATAGAGAGCGACTTTATAAGCCTTCCATTGATATTTGTTCACTTGAAAATTTCAATCCACGCTCCCTGTATAGAGAGCGACATACTGACCTCATAAAAGAACTTGACGCACTCATGATTTCAATCCACGCTCCCTGTATAGAGAGCGACGGAAGAAGACCTTGAGGAAGATGTTGAGAACATTGAAATTTCAATCCACGCTCCCTGTATAGAGAGCGACAAATGGGGGAGTAAAAGCCTGGGGCGGTTATAGAATTTCAATCCACGCTCCCTGTATAGAGAGCGACCATCTCAGCCTCTTTTGCCTTAGATTGAATCATAATTTCAATCCACGCTCCCTGTATAGAGAGCGACGTTTTCTCCCCTTGTGAATTGCTTTTATATTTATATTTCAATCCACGCTCCCTGTATAGAGAGCGACAAAGTTTGGGTTAGGCAAAACTTTAATCCAACTTATTTCAATCCACGCTCCCTGTATAGAGAGCGACTTTTATATCAAATACCAAGGTCTTATTAATAACTTATTTCAATCCACGCTCCCTGTATAGAGAGCGACAGCTTTAATGGCAGTATGTATGGCTTTAATAGGAATTTCAATCCACGCTCCCTGTATAGAGAGCGACCTCTAGCACCACCCATATTTGGTGTACCCTGATTGATTTCAATCCACGCTCCCTGTATAGAGAGCGACTATCTACACAATAGCAAATAACTCAAACAGTGGTATTTCAATCCACGCTCCCTGTATAGAGAGCGACCCAAGCTTTGGGACAAAATCGGTCTTAGGAATAACGATTTCAATCCACGCTCCCTGTATAGAGAGCGACATTATCCATCATTATTCCCGTCCTTATCTTTTGTTTATTTCAATCCACGCTCCCTGTATAGAGAGCGACTTTTTTATCTGGCCAGATTAATATGTAATCATTGATTTCAATCCACGCTCCCTGTATAGAGAGCGACGGTCAACAGCAAGGACAACAGGGACAGCAGCAAGGTATTTCAATCCACGCTCCCTGTATAGAGAGCGACACCGTTTTTTACTTGTTTTTCTAATTGCCTATATATTTCAATCCACGCTCCCTGTATAGAGAGCGACTGCATCTGTAGCCTCAAAGACATTTACTATTCAAATTTCAATCCACGCTCCCTGTATAGAGAGCGACTCTGGATTTCTTACTGGTGTGCTTGACTCATACGATTTCAATCCACGCTCCCTGTATAGAGAGCGACTCAATTGCAACAACGAGCAAACCATACTTTATAAAAGATTTCAATCCACGCTCCCTGTATAGAGAGCGACAGAAGTACCAGCAGTATTTGTCAACACAGGGCTTATTTCAATCCACGCTCCCTGTATAGAGAGCGACGTAATATATGATCTCATGCAGACAACTGAATGATTTCAATCCACGCTCCCTGTATAGAGAGCGACCTGGTGGTACTACTACGCCAACATTATCTAAAACACTATGATTTCAATCCACGCTCCCTGTATAGAGAGCGACTTAAATATGGATTACTTAGAGCAATTGTTAAATATTTCAATCCACGCTCCCTGTATAGAGAGCGACTTAAAGGCGATAAAATAGTGAAGCTTAATACAGATTTCAATCCACGCTCCCTGTATAGAGAGCGACACCAGCACAGTTAAAAGACGAATTTTATGGGACAATTTCAATCCACGCTCCCTGTATAGAGAGCGACAAGTCCTGGCGTAAGTGAATAACATTACTATATGGATTTCAATCCACGCTCCCTGTATAGAGAGCGACAACAGATACACCGATTACACATCAATAATGGCTGATTTCAATCCACGCTCCCTGTATAGAGAGCGACTTAAACCTCTTAGCTTGATGATTCTTAAAGCTGCTATTTCAATCCACGCTCCCTGTATAGAGAGCGACTCAGTTATTTTTAGAATACGAAAGTGCAATTGGGATTTCAATCCACGCTCCCTGTATAGAGAGCGACAATTATGCCGTATTGGCTAAATTCCTGTAGATCCAAATATTTCAATCCACGCTCCCTGTATAGAGAGCGACTATCAACATCCTTCTCATGTTAGCACCCCTTGTAAAATTTCAATCCACGCTCCCTGTATAGAGAGCGACTCATAATTAAGCATGGTATCATTCCTCAATTCTTGATTTCAATCCACGCTCCCTGTATAGAGAGCGACATTTGGCTAACATGAGCAAAGGTACTCGCACTAGGATTTCAATCCACGCTCCCTGTATAGAGAGCGACTATGTTGTATGGATACAGTCCAGCACCCGATACAATTTCAATCCACGCTCCCTGTATAGAGAGCGACTGATTGACCTGCACCAGTTAAAATCGTGGTTTGTATTTCAATCCACGCTCCCTGTATAGAGAGCGACTGGATTAACAGAAAATATTAAAAAAGTTTCATACGTATTTCAATCCACGCTCCCTGTATAGAGAGCGACTTAACCTGCCCATCAATCCAAACCTTTTTTATAATTTCAATCCACGCTCCCTGTATAGAGAGCGACTGTCATTTGTTTCTCCATGTTTGATTTCCATTCTCATTTCAATCCACGCTCCCTGTATAGAGAGCGACCTAATGTACTTTTATAATTTTTGTTTATCCAGCTCGTAATTTCAATCCACGCTCCCTGTATAGAGAGCGACCTACATCGATAGGATCAATAGCTGAATCAACTTTTTATTTCAATCCACGCTCCCTGTATAGAGAGCGACGATGATACACCAATAAGATACAAGGCTAATAAAATTTCAATCCACGCTCCCTGTATAGAGAGCGACTAGCTGTCTTGAGTTTTGTTATGTCGGCAAGCCAGATGATTTCAATCCACGCTCCCTGTATAGAGAGCGACGAAACATTTGAAAAAACAGCAGTCGGTCAGTTAGATTTCAATCCACGCTCCCTGTATAGAGAGCGACGTAAACGAGTCATTATTACCGAAACGCATGAAAATATTTCAATCCACGCTCCCTGTATAGAGAGCGACTTTGCCAGTCACAGCAGAGATTATTGACAATATAATTTCAATCCACGCTCCCTGTATAGAGAGCGACTTGCAGCGCTTTAGTCCATTAACAGCACGGTCCAAAATTTCAATCCACGCTCCCTGTATAGAGAGCGACAATATTGGTTTTAGGTTTTATTGGTGCTTATTATATTTCAATCCACGCTCCCTGTATAGAGAGCGACAGAGTGGGAAATGGTAAATTCCCGTGGACTCCAATTTCAATCCACGCTCCCTGTATAGAGAGCGACTATTATTGCAAAAGTATTACTATATGCTTCATAATTTCAATCCACGCTCCCTGTATAGAGAGCGACGGTTGATGTTCTGGACAATGCTAAATACAGATGGAATTTCAATCCACGCTCCCTGTATAGAGAGCGACTTAACAGGTGTTCATATCGAGGTGAGTCCTCATAAACAATTTCAATCCACGCTCCCTGTATAGAGAGCGACTGCCATATATATTGACACTAATATACCTATAAACATTTCAATCCACGCTCCCTGTATAGAGAGCGACACACACGAGCAATCCCCTTACCATTATCAGTAAAATTTCAATCCACGCTCCCTGTATAGAGAGCGACGACAATGGATTAGAGCGAATAGAAATATTCTAGGCATATTTCAATCCACGCTCCCTGTATAGAGAGCGACCATATTCGCTGCAAGCAACTGATGTATATGTACAATTTCAATCCACGCTCCCTGTATAGAGAGCGACCTCTTTTAAATAAGAATTACCTGCATCTAAAAGAATTTCAATCCACGCTCCCTGTATAGAGAGCGACTTGGATGGACACAAGTGACGATAAACTTATAAACATTTCAATCCACGCTCCCTGTATAGAGAGCGACATAGAACCGGAAACACCAAAGAAGAGAAAAAGAAACAGATTTCAATCCACGCTCCCTGTATAGAGAGCGACTGCGTTAGTTAATTGAGCGTTTTTAAGACTTGCAGATTTCAATCCACGCTCCCTGTATAGAGAGCGACTTAAACTCTCAGGCAATGCCTTATATTCTTCTTTACTATTTCAATCCACGCTCCCTGTATAGAGAGCGACGGCGTTGATGTATCAAATTTTTCGGAGTATGACTATTTCAATCCACGCTCCCTGTATAGAGAGCGACAATAGGAACCTTTTCTTTATACATATGACCCGGATTTCAATCCACGCTCCCTGTATAGAGAGCGACCTCATGCTCTACCCTCCTAATACCAAAATATTTTTTTATTTCAATCCACGCTCCCTGTATAGAGAGCGACCATAAATAAAATCTAAATCATCACCCCAACTTTCAATTTCAATCCACGCTCCCTGTATAGAGAGCGACCTTAAATCTCTTGAACCCATTTTACCACTCCTTTCAAGATTTCAATCCACGCTCCCTGTATAGAGAGCGACGCCATCTAGTAGACTTTCATTATCAGACATTTGAAATTTCAATCCACGCTCCCTGTATAGAGAGCGACAGCAAAATTATACAATTATGTGCTGAAAATATTAGTGAAATTGTACAACTTTGACTAACTTAAAAGGTGTCTTTTGCAATATAACTACTATTTATGTTATTCATTATACCTAAATACATATAATTTTTGGTGCGAAAGTCCCCAGTTTTTATGTTCTCTACACATTCGCACTAAATAATTATTGTTCCCTCAATATCGAGAGATGTTTTTGCTCCAATATGTTCAACTTTATTTTTGTAGTTGTTCCCTAGATAGTAAAATCTTAAGCTATCTTTATCCTTATTAATAATTTCTTGGAGCCTATGCTGCACTTCTTTAAATTTTGCGGGTTCTATTACACATTCAAAAACAGAATTTTGAACGCGTTGACCATAGTTTACACACATTTTTGCAACTTTACGCAATCTCTTTTTGCCTTCTACTGTTTCAGTATTAACATCATATGTTATAAGAACAAAAATATATATCACCTACTTCCACAAGAATGGTGGATATTCTTCTAAATCACCACGAATGCACCTTGCTAACAGCATTGATTGAGCATAGGGAACTAATCCCCATTCAATCTTTTCTTCTAAAAAAGGATGTTTCAATTCTTCTTTTTTCCGTTCCTGCCATTTTGATAATATTGTCTTTCTTGTATCATCATCCATTATAACAGCACCATTTTCTTTCTTAACAAAACCAGATGCATTTACTATTCTCTTATTTATAAGCGAAAGAACAAATCTGTCCGCAAAAACACTCCTCAATTCCTCCATCAAATCCAATGCCAAAGAAGCTCTTCCGGGTCTGTCTCTGTGAAGAAATCCCACATAAGGGTCTAATCCGACAGTTTCTAAAGCTGATGCAACATCATTAGTCAGTAAAGTATACACAAAGGATAACATAGCATTAACATTGTCTAGGGGAGGTCGCTTATTGCGTTGTGCAAAGTAAAAACTTTCCTTTTGTTGAAGAATTAAGTCATCAAAAACGCTAAAATACTGGCTTGCTGCCTCTCCCTCGAAACCTCTCAACTGCTCTAAATCAACACACCCTTTAATAAGATTAAGCGAATTTGATAAATTATAAGATACCTTCTTCAATTTAGCAACATCCAGTCTCAGTGCATAATCTCTTATTGCACGTTCAATTACCCATTTTGAATTGAAAATTTTACCTAAAATAAAATTCCTAGCCAAGAGGGCACTTGTATTATTATCTTCTGACATAAAATATTGCGTTTTTCTAAGCGTAACATTTCCCCGTACTTTTCCAACAAATTGCCCTCGGAAATTACCACTCTGTGTCATAAAACACAATGAAATATTCTTTTTAGCACATGCTCCCATCAAAGCTGGACTGGCTCCTACGTATCCAAAAGTAACAACCCCTTCCAGATTATGTAATGGAAGCCTCATAACTTCAGCCTCGTTCTTCAAAACAACAATATTTTCACCGTCTAGGGAAAGATATGCATCAGCTGAAGTTACATAAAGAGTATTTAAAAGCTTTCTCATTCCTTCAAACTCCTCTCAATATAGTCTTTAACCGATAAATTTTTGCATAGCTTTGGCATACAAATGTTTTTAAGAGAACAGGCACTACACTTCTTACTTGGCTTCACTTTGGGCGTATAACGCCTTTTATATATTTCATGCATCTCTTTGCATATCTCCACAACACAATTTTTTAATTCATCAGTAAATTCAACTTCTATTCTATGGTTAATTTCACCATAAAACATATACCCAACTTTAATTTCACAATTTAGCATCTCCTCAAGGCACATCGCCTGTGCTGTTAATTGCAAAATATCAATATCATCTTCCTTTGGTTTCCCACGTTTATATTCAACAGGAGCAGGTTTATACAAGCCCTCTCTGCCAAAAATCGCTACACCTTCCTTATCTTTTCGAAACTCAACCACGTCACAAATGCCATTTATGCCTAGTGATTTTGAGAATACAGCTATTCCTCGTGAAATAATCAAGTTTCCACGCTTTTCCTTCAATAAATTATCATGTGCTTTTTTATGAAGTATTTCTCCTTCAACGGTTCGCAAATTTTCCTGCCATTGCTGTTCAATATGTATTAACGCCCACTGCCTACGACAAAATTTAAAATGTTGTATTCCCGAAAGAGAAAGGAAGTCTTCTTCATTATATTCCATCATATTCCTCAAGTTTCAGTCCTTCCAGATTTTTAACACTTATTGTGTAGTCATCAATTGAAGAAGATTGTTCGCATTGGGATTTCTTTTCTATATGTACACTATTATGAATCTTTGAAGATGAATACTGACCTATTTTGTTATTATGTACCCACCAATATAGTTTATAAACTGCCATACTTCCATCAGGACGAGCGGATGAGCAATCATTAACAAAAATAGTCCTTAATGCCTCTTTTATTTTTTCCGAATCATCCTCGGTAAATCCTGTTTTTTCTGCCAGTTGTACATTTATGCTTCCTTTAATAAGATATACGCCAAAATCAACCCGATGCTTCATTCCCATAGTATCTGAGCTTTTCTTCGCTTTGTCATTGGATTCGTTGTTCACACTTTTAGTTATTTGAATACTTGATACACTGACGATATCTTTACTAAAAGCTGGATGAACAGATACAGGACCTCTAACACCAACAGATACACCACCTTTTTTATCGTCTTTATCGTCTTTTTCACCTTTAAAAGCAAATACCTGCCCGAAACTTCTTACATCAATCCAACTCTCACATGCGATTTTTGCAAATTCTTCATTGCTTTTTGCTTTTTCGGCAGCCATTAAAGCCAAATTAGCCTTTGCTCTTTCTCTTAAACTGTCGTAACTATCATTTTTTTTATCATCGGACTGAACAAAAATCGATTCTCCCATATCCATAAGCCGGTTTCTCATTTTTCGTTTTATGCATACATCTGAAATTTCACCATAACCATCGTATGTGGTTCTCGGCATATTACCATTTAAAGGGTCTCCATTGGGATTTGCATTTGACACAGAAACAACAACCGCAAAATCAATTTTGTTCTTCAGAATACTCATTTTCATTACCTCCTAAATTTTCTTTAGTTTTTTCAGACTTATTTGATGAATTATAGAAACAATAACGTTGCGAATCAAAGCCCAAAGCCATACGCCCATCGAGATTTTTCACTTCTTCAAAAGCCTTAGGAGGGATTTTGACGGATATCTCCTGCTTTAGCTTATATAAGTCATTTCCCCTTTCACCCAATCTTTCTATATAGGGTCTAAGCCTGTCTGAAATAATTCCCCATGTTTTACATGGATACAATGCGAATTTAGTAAAGTATCTGATTGCATTGGTATTTCGAATGTTATTATCCCCAGTCATTTTTAACGCTCTTCTTTCGATTTCATGGGCAACAGCCAATAGCCTGCCGCAATTATAATTAATATCATCGGTATCCAAATTAAGTTCCATATCCCAATCCTCTCCTTGTTCCTTATAATGTTTTTTAACTAATGAACAGGTTATACTAACTACTTTACTCCAATTGTAAATATCCTGATAATTTTGAGGATGAAAACACTTATTGACCGCTGTACGCATAATATCCAATGGCAATCTGACAGCATCACTAATGCAAGGTAAAATTCTTTCCACAGTTGCAGCAACAAGCTTGTTATCTGCCTTTAGAAAACCGTTTTGTTCCGTACCGTAAGCCACCAATGCAATATCCATCGGCGAAGGTGCTCCATCAAAACTGATAATGTTTTTATCTTTTTTCTTGTATCTATGGTGCCATTTGCAATCATTATGCCAATTCTCAATATTTTTAATGAGTTCATTTCCCTGCTTACCATGGAATTCTCTGTAAAATGTTATTGACAATCTGCCTGTAGTTGCAGAATCCAGGCCTATTAGTGCCAGACTGGTTTTATTGTCAATTTCTGCTTTGTATCCTGCAATTGCACGATTGAAACGCTCTGCAATTTCTTCTTTTGTATAAGCGAAATTTTCTGTTCCGAAATCTGGAAAATCACAAGTATCACGGATTGGATCAGGAGTTTTCTCGTTGTTTGTACCCCATAGTAGAAAAACCTTATCCCCAAAGTTTTTTCCTTGCTTGCTGATAAGCCATTTAAGTGCATTATGGGCTTTTTGAGAAACATCATAGCCGATCTGAATAGCCTGCCCTGAATTTATAAACCTGCCTCTAAAAGTAAAGCCGGTATCATCATTTGCTGAAATTAGCTTTGCTTTGTCCCCGGTGTTTCTGATCTTTGAAGGATGGTTGTTTGAACATGGAATTATTTCACCTGTAACATAGCAAAAGCCTTTGTCTTCCTGCTTGCTTAAGTAATAATCAATATAATCGTCTTGAACTTTTTTATTTTGCCAAGCAGCTGTTTCAGCATCATTTCCGCCTGACACCCTAAATCTTATAAAAGCATTGCTTTGCTCACCGATTATAGCCTTAAATATTTTTGGAATATCATTCTTGCTGCCTGGCCACTTTTTTAACAATCTGTTGTTTTCATCACATATCAACGATCCATCCCTGACTAGATCTGAAATAAGGCAGCCTTTCTTCAGGTAATTGTAAATTGCTTGAACTTGCTCGTTTGAGTAACTGGAATTGCACCAATCCTCCAGATCTGCCATATACTTTTCATGGAAATGTGATCCTTTTTCTCCTCCAAAAGCACTATAATCCCCGGCAAGATACTGAAGCTTATCAAACAATGGGTGGTTAACCGGATTTGAGCCAGATCTGCTTGATGAAGATTCCGAGCAAGGTATCATTGTTTGTTTGTCACTTTCAACAACATAGCTTCTGATAAAATTTCCATCAATATCAATTTGCACTTCAATATCTGCATTTTGGGTTGTGTGTGCAATTGGCAATAGAGGGGGATTCAATCCGTCAGTATCACCTTTCATAACATTTTCATAGGTGGTGTAAAGCATATTCATCCAACTCATTTATACACCTCCATGTGCTTTATATCCGTCAAGAAGCCCAGCTTCGGCAGTACCGCTAAAATTAACCTCATTAAATTGTTTTGCTTTCATTTCTCTTATTAAATGTTTTTTATAACATTCTTCAGGTCTGCAGAAATTGATGATACCATCTTCCATTTTTGGCAGCCAAAAGTTTGCTATCATTTTACCCTTGCCATTCTCATCTGGATAACTGATTGAATGGTATTGTAAGCCAAATTCCATTTTACCCATATTATCATAATAGCCTGTACCATCCATAAAGTTGTACGGAATTACATATCCCTGGCACTCTCTTACTCCTAAAAATATATCTCTGCGCCCGCCTTTTTCAATACATCTTTTGGCAATAAAGTAGTGCTTGTTCTCGTTGTGATCCTCTTTTAAGTCAGGCCGATGTACATTAAATTCAAAATGAGCTTTTACATGATATTCTACATCGCTTAAATATGTATACATCGCTAGGTCATTTCCTCCACCGTACTTTATTGGGCGAATACCTTTTGCTTCTGTCCGTATCGGCTTCATTATCCGCACACTATCAATTATCCAGATCAGACTGGGCTTCCAGTATACCGATTCTGTAATGCCCTTTAAAGCTTGATATGTTGGAATCATAAGCGAACATTTTTCTCCACCGGTTTTAGTTAGTGGATCAGTAAAAAGTGCATATCTGCCAATTACCTTAAATGTAACCGAATTTTCCATATATGTATCCTTTCTTTAAAATTACAATTTATTTACTTAAAATAATACTAGAGTTTTATAATGATGTCAATACATTACATTATTTTCTTAAGAATGACATTGTTGTTGCTGTAGACTTGTATTTTTTGTAAATTAAATGTTCAATTATTTAGTATCCTATGCTATAATAAACTGTCATTTAAATATGCGGATTGAAATTTTAAAATTACTATTTTTGTGAAAGACGAAGAGACGCCTTAACTGACTTGATTAAGGCGTCTCTTTTTAAATATTTAAAAATTCCATTTGTTTTTCTGTTACAACACCGATAGACTTGTCGTAATAGCCATCTTTTAGTACGTATATACCAGGTATTTCTGATAATTCAAAAGCATTTTCACTTTTTAACCTATTCATTTGATTTTCAAAAATATTTACCGAATATTGCTGGGCAAGTTTGAGGTACTTCAGTTTGTCACCAAATGATTTTGAACTAAAAAGTCCTGCTATTATTTTTTTGCCTTCACCATAAGGAACAATTACAGATGTAGTTAAATCATCAATAACCCTAAAATGCTTTCCGGCTGTTTCAAACATAAAATTAAGGTACAGCTGGCATTTTTCACCGTATTTGTCTTCATACCACTGCTTATTGGCCACTGTGCCATCCAGCATTTTATAGATTTCAGTATTGCAATTATGCTCTTTAACCCTAACAGGATAATTCATAAGTTTTCCAATATCTTTATCAGCATAGTAATAGTTATAATAGCATTTTATTGCTGCTGGTGAAAGTAAATCGTTATCAAATTTTTCGGAATTTTTAGAGTACTCATACAGAATCTCCGCGGCATGCTTTTCTCCCAATTCTATTTCTTTGAGGCTTCCTAGGTTTTCATCGGAAAGATTAATAATATACGATACTTTAATGTCACCTTCACCATGCCTGTTTCCTCTACCGGTAGCCTGAGCTATAGAGTCCAATCCAGCCAGGTGACGAACCACTGAGTCAAAGCTTATATTGATACCGGCTTCAATTAATTGGGTGCTTACGCAAATTACAGATTTCTTTCTATTTAAACACTTCTTCATTACCCGTATTATTTTTTTCCTATGGGAAGGACAAAGATTAGTGCTTAAATATAAAATGACGTGCTCTTTATTACCGTTTCTTTTTTTTAGCTCATTATACGTTTTTTCTGCACAAGATTTTGTATTTAAAACAATCAGAACACTTGATAAAGCCTTCTTAAGTTCATATATAAAATCACCAAGGATTTCATAAGAGTATCCCCTATCAATTCGCTTGTCTTCAACTTGCATTCTTTTAAATCCTTTAAATTTCTCCGATAAATCAGGGATGATTTCTCCATTATTTTCCTTTAGCAGCGGAATTTTTGTATCTGATAAATTCGGTTGTGTTGCTGAGCATAGTATCACTGTTGTATTGCATATTTTACTCAAATAGTTAATAGCACTGTTAAACAAAGAAATACAGCGTATAGGTATTGCTTGAATTTCATCAAATATCAAAATTGAATCGGAAAGATTATGCATTCTTCTTAATGACTGTGTTCCCCCTGCATAAATAGTTTCCAAAAACTGTACCATAGTTGTAAAAATAATAGGGCAATCCCATCTCTGAGTCAATACTTTATAATTATTTTCGTCTTCATCATTATCATGTATAATATTGGAATGATGCTCCAATAAATAATCATCGCATTTTAAAAGATCCCTAATTTCATTTGCATTCTGTTCGATTATAGTTGTAAAAGGAAGGATATATATTATCCTATTTTTATCTTTTGCTGCTGCGTGCTTTAAAGCAAATCTGAGACTTGACAGTGTTTTTCCCCCTCCGGTTGGAACAGTAAGTGTATAAATACCTGTTTCCCTATCGCAAAACTCCGCACATGCATCTGAAACTTCAAGTCTTAGCTGTTTAATCCTTTCTTCAAGGACAGAATTTGTTTTGATATTTCTAAACTCGGAGATCTTATTCTCCATTATTTCGGAGTATTGTTCCCATAATACTTTTGTATCAGGATAAGGCTCCTCCTTATTATCCATAAATAAATATGTATCATATCTGTCGGCATCAATCAGAATGCTGTATAATTGTTTAATCAGCAATTGCAGGCAAAAAGGGCGGGATAATTTATTTTCCGTTATTTCTTTGTCCAAGGCCTCTATTTCCTTACATGCATTAAAAAATAGCTTTTCTATAGCTTTTTCATCACATATTTGTTCAAAAAAACGTGTCGTAGCCTGCTGATATGACAAATCAGTTTTTTTTCGTTCAAAGCGTTTCAATAATGGTGTTTCACAATCAAATGATATAAAATCATGTAACCCACCATGATGGTAACAAACAATCATTGAAATAATTTCAGATGTTATTTTCACATATCCTGCTGTATTATGAAATTTATTATATATATACATGCCGCCAATTCTGCCATGATCAACTTTGCTACAGGATTTTTTCCATTCTTTTAAAGTTCCATTTTCTTCATGAACTATAGCAGTTGTAATATATTCTTGAAATTCATCACTAAGTTTTCCCATATCATGAATTAATCCAATTAATTCAGAAGTATTAGGTAAACCCGTATTTTTTCCGTAAATTTTACAGTATTCCGAAACTTTTATCAAATGCTCCTTGACTGTTTGATGTTTTTTGTCACTTTTCCTATAATGTGCAGTATACATAATAAATCTTTGCACTCCTTATAAACTTCACTTTTACTAAATATAAGCTCTGTTAATTATTTTTTCAATGTTAATTTTATATAAATAATTTTACTAAGTCTACTGCTTTTTACACTAAATGTTATGCAATTTAGCTAAATATGAGATTTCAATCGGCCTCAGAGTCTAAAAAATGAGATCGAATTATACAATTGTACAAATATTGCTCGGATTGCATTTTAGTAAATACTCGGACGAAACTACAAGGGGATTATATGGTATGGTAAATGTGAAAAGCTTTTGATGGTAATCTTTTACATTGATCAGTCTGAGGGACTCTATGATCTTTGGAGCACAACCAATTTGATGGACACATAGAAAGCTTGTATAATAGACAAAAGAAAGGATGTGTCCACCAATGGCAGCAAACACCTATTTGACCTTATCCCGAATTGATAGACATCCAAAATGACTATATAATAAAGTCAATAGGAGGTCAAAAAAATGTCACATAAGAGATTTGATAAAAATTTTAAAGACCGTGCTGTGAAATTAGTAATTGAAGATGGTAGGAAAAAAAGCGATTTAGCTCAGGAACTTGGTTTGCATTACTCTACATTAAATGAATGGGTAAAAGAATACGAGAAAGATGGAGTTAATGCATTTCCTGTAAGTGGAAAGTTAAAGCCTGAAGATGAAGAAATTAGGAAACTAAAAAAAGGCATATCCCTCTCTTTAATTTCCCATCATGGCTAATTAATTTAAGTCTTAATGGTATCCAATTATCTAGAACTTTAAGTTTCCGTTTTCCCACTCTCTTAAAGTCATTTTAGAAGTGAACCCAATTAATCCCCTAGCATTTGAAATTTCATTTAGAGCTTCCTTAGCTTTCTCTGGGTTTACTGGTATAATGCTGTATGCAGCATTATACCTTACATAAATATTTTCATGATTAATAAGGGATATTAAGCTCTCCATTGCTTCGTCACCTATTTCTTTTAACTCTTCTCTTATCTTTCTAAGTTTATCATACTGCTGATTCACAATTTTTGAGTTTCCCACCGACTCAGCTTCTTCTAACCTCATAGATGCATCAACAAACATTTTAACAAGTTCTTCTATGCTTCTCATCTCTTATCCTCCTATTTTAGAATGGATTAAACACCCATCCTCTTGATGCTGGAATTACATTGCCATATTGTTGTAGGATTTCAATACCGTATTTGAACTGCTCATCAAAGCTCTTTCCTGCCAACCAATCACGTACTGTCAAGCCATTCGTAAATGGTGGCTCTATTTGTATAAGTTCAGAAAAAATACCATAATACGGTGATTATTTTGTACTATGGCATTTCTTGTTTTATGTTTTAATATTGCATCATATACTTAAATACATATTTTCCTTCTTGAAGGAGTTGCCAACACACTTTTATACCTCAACAAGGGACTTATCAACAACATTTTATTAAATAATTCTAGAACTCCAAGTTTCCCTTATCCCATTCTCTTAAAGTCATTTCAGCAGTAAATCCTATAGAACTATTTAGTTTTGATATTTCAACCAAAGTCTTTTTAGCCTCTTCTGGGAAAAACGGTATTATAACAAATGAAGCATTATACCTTACATAACTATTCTCATGACTTAAAAGAGATATTATATCGCTAAATGCTATGTTTCCTATCCTCCTTAATGACTCCCTAATTTTTCTAATTTTAGCATACTGCTTATTCATCATGTTAGAATCACCAACAAGTGTTGCCTCTTCTTGCTTTATAGACTCTTGAACTAAAGTTTGTATTAGTTTTTCAAGTTCACACATTTTCCACCTCACTAATTAAAACGGATTAAATACCCATCCGCTTGATGTCGGAATAATATTCCCGAATCTCTTTAAGTATTCAATTCCAAATTTAAATTGTTCATCAAAGCTTTTTCCTGCTAACCAATCTCTTACTCTTAATCCACCCGTAAAATCCTGTATAGATGAGTAATATCCACTAATTTGTGCATGTATGCTACCTCCACCTGATGGTAATGATACCACATTATTCAAATTATTAACAGTAGTTGTTGAAAAACCACTTTTTGATATCTGCGACTGCTCAACAATATGGTGCCATTGGCTCTCATCACCAGGTAATCTGGACATTTGCGTATATATTGGACATTATTAGCTTTCCTGCTGCAATTATTTCATCCGCTGATTTTACCTGCATATTTCCAAATACCTTCAATTACTTCAGTGAACTTTAACCCAATTGGTATATCAATAGTTCAAGCAATGAAAACAAGCCAGATAATATTTTTTATATCCGGCTTGTTTTTAAGGATTCCTTCCTCTATTTTACTTTGGCTGCCTTATTTTGCTTACACTTTGGCACTATTGGCAACAAGAAACTCACGTTTAAAATCTTCATACAATGAAAATGCTTCTTCTAATTTTTAAAGATGCAAGGAAACTTTATAAATGTTATTTAGTGCCTTTTATTTGTTGTGCAAACCAATTCCACTTATTTTTAGGTGTGGAATTGGTTTCGCTTGGTTAAAATGTTTCTATAATTTTTAATGATTTATAATCAGATGGTTCATTCATCTTAGCAGCATAAAACTGAGGATTATCAAAATTGGTCATCTCAAAAACTTCACCATTAGTATAATCTATATGTTTTTTTAAAGATTCTACTACAGAATTAATATTTATAGCTTGTATAATATCTCTATTTAATGTTATAAACACACGCTGACACCTTAGGTTTGCTGTTCTTATCATATATATATTATAATCAAATGCTGCTTGTTTAAATTCATCAGGCATAGAGTATAATTCCAATGATGATAATATTTCACTATTATCAAATGCTTCGATTAATTTTTTCTCTATCCTTCTTAACGTGTTAATCTTTGAAGATTTAAAATTTGTACCTGATATCCCAATATAATTTGGTTCAAAATTCAAATCTTGTATTTGTTTTTTTGAGTATTCATACCAATTTTTCCAACTGCCAATATTATCAGATACACTTCCATATAAAACTATTGATAATGTATTAAATATAGCCATTTTCTCTTACCTCCATTATGATATTACTAAAATAAATGCTTTCCCAGCTTTATCACCCAAAATTCTTTGATTATCAGCCATTCTAAGTTCTAAATCTTCAATCTTATCCGTCTTACTAGGAACTTCATATTGATCAATCTTGCCGTCAGCTCGTTTTACAAGCAAGTCTGGTCGGCGGTTTGGCTCGATCTTATTTAGGTCGGTTACGTTACTTAATCCTTTATTCAGCCAGATTTCTTCGGCATCGCTATGCTGGGCAAGATCAATTGCTTTATCGACCATAGTGTCCCAATGGCCAGCTGTTCCATTGTTATGTGGTGCACTTGGTAAGGAAATTCG